>JBIKYW010000360.1:0-4069 GCA_044355055.1 Planctomycetota bacterium
GCCTCGGCAACATCGTCAACCCGTGGGACGCGATCTCGAAGCACGGCGTCGACGCGGTGCGCTGGTACTTGGTTGCGAGCGCGGCGCCGTGGCTGCCCAAGCGCTTCGATCCCGAGGCGCTCGCGGACGTGCAGCGCGGCTTCTTCGGCACGCTCGCGAACAGCTATCGCTTTTTCCAGGAGTACGCGCGCATCGACCGCTTCGATCCTGCGGACAAGCGCATCCCCGCGCCTGCGCAACGACCCGAGATCGACCGCTGGCTCGTCTCGCGCACGCAGTCGCTCGTCGTGGACGTGCGACGTCGCTTCAGCGACTTCGATCTCGCGGGTGGCGCGCGCGCGATCGAGTCGTTCGTCGTCGACGAGCTCTCCAACTGGTACATCCGTCGCAACCGCCGTCGCTTCTGGAAGGGCGAGACCGGGCCCGACAAGCTCGCGGCGTTCGCCACGCTGCACGGCGCACTGCGCGCGGTGTCGCTCCTCATGGCGCCGCTCGCACCGTTCACGGCCGAGTTGCTCTGGCGCCGACTCGAACCGGCGCTTGGTTCGGTGCATGCGCAGCTCGCGCCGACGGCGGATGCGAGCCTGCTCGCGCCCGAGCTCGAACGCGGCATGGAGGTCGTCCAGCGCCTCGTGGTGATGGGGCGCGCCCTGCGCGAGAAGGCCGGCATGAAAGTGCGCCAGCCGCTGCGCGCCTTGCACGTGCGCTCGAGCGACGCGGCGGCCCTCGAGCTGCTGCGCTCGCGCTTCGCGAGCGAACTCGTGCTCGACGAACTCAACATCAAGGGCTGGGGATCGCTCGGCGCCGACGATGGGCAACTGTGTCGACTCTCGGCGAAGGCCAACTTCCGCACGCTCGGCAAGCGCCTCGGCGGACGCATGAAGGCCGCGGCGGCGCGGATCGAGGCGCTCGATGCGGCGTCCCTCGCGGCCTTGCGCGGGGGTGCCAGCGTGCCCCTCGACGTCGAGGGCGAGTCGGTCGAGGTGACGCCCGAGGATGTGCTCGTGAGCGTGCTCAGCACGGCGAGCTTCGACGTCGAAACCGACGGCCGGTTCGTCGCCTGGCTCGACCTTGAGCTCGACGGCGCTCTCGTGGCCGAGGGCCTCGCGCGAGAAGCCGTGAACCGCATCAACGCGCTGCGCAAGGACTCCGGGCTCGCGGTGGAGGACCGCATCGCGCTGCAGCTCGCTCCGAGCGGTGACGAGCTCTCGAAGGCCCTCGCCGCTCACGCGGAGTTCCTCGCTGCAGAGACTCTCGCCGCGCGCGTCGAGGTGGTCGCGTCCGACGCGCTCGCATCGGCCGAGGTCTGGGACCTCGGACGCGGCAACACGCTGCGCGCTCGGCTGCAACGCGCGTAACCTCGTTGCCGGGCTTCCGAGCCGGTGGTAGAAGCTCTCTTGGGGATCACCCTGGCGAGCTCGTGACCCGGACACACCCCCGGACCGAACTCGCATCCAACGGGTCCCAACGCGATCGCCCGACATTGTTCGGGCATGTGGGACCCCCCTGAACCTGCGCAAGGTTCCGGGTTTCGAGCCGGCACGGCATCGCCGGGGCTCCCCAATCCTCCATCGACGGAGGGGTCGACCGCGCGAGGGGCGCGGTGGCCGCTCCGCGCCGTCGCCAGTGCCTGCGCCGCAGCCCACGCGGCGCCCTCGCCATGAACCAGCGCCTCGCGCCCTGCGCGCCCGTGTTCCTTGCCTCGCTCTTCCTGCTCGGCTCCTGCGGCTCGCAAGCCGAGGCCGGCGGCGGAGAAACCAGCGGATTCCTGCGCTTCGACGAGGCGGGGGCCGCAGTCGACGCGGCCGAGGCGACGTCCGCGGGACAGTCTCCGGCGGTCACGACACCCGCCGCCGTCGCGCCCGCGAGCGAGGCGGAAGGGGCGGGGGTCGCCTCGACCCCAGACGTCACGCCGGTGGGGGACGAGGGGCTCGCGGAGCAGCGAGCCAGTGAGCTCCTGCAGTCGGGAGCGTATGCGGAGGCCGCGGGTGTGCTCTCCCGGCTGTTGCTCGGGCACGTGGAGGCGGGGCGTGACGATCGCGCGGCCCTCGCGCGCTGGGCGGCGCTGCTCACGGAAGCGCAGAGCCATCATCGGTGGAGCCCCAAGGGCGCGTGGCCCGCGGCTGAAGTCACCGTTCAGTCGGGCGACAGCCTGATCGCGATTCGCAAGCGGACCCTGGAGGGACGGCCCGGCCTTCTGCTGTGCACCGGCGAGATCGTGCGTGCGAACCGCCTCGCGAGTTCCACGGCAATCCGGCCCGGGGCCAGCCTGCGGGTGCCGACGCAAACGCCGTCCATGCGCGTCGATCTCAGTGCGATGTGGGCCTTCTACTGCTTCGGGGACGAGATCGCGGCGGCCTTCGAGGTCGGCGTGGGACGCGAAGGAAGCGAGACGCGGCCGGGCACATACACCATCGGAAACAAGCAGGAAAACCCGATGTGGACCCCGCTGGGGCGCGAACCCGTACCGTTCGGAGATCCGCAAAATCCGCTGGGAACGCGCTGGTTGGCGTGGAACCTCGAGGGGCGTGGAACATCCCTCGGATTCCACGGCACGAACGATCCCTCGAGCGTGGGACAGCGCGTCAGCGAAGGCTGCATCCGCATGCGCAACGCCGAGGTGGAGCAGCTGTTCGAGATCCTGCCCATGGGCGCCGAGGTGCGCGTGCAGCCGTAACGGGTCGCGCACCCTGCCCGCTTGCCGCATCGGGCGGCCCTGCTCTGAAGCCCTTCCTACGGGCGGCGGAGCAGGGCCGCCGAGCGTTTCTCAGGCCCCGGGGCCCCCTCCGCCGGTGCGCGCTCCGGAGAGCCAAAGCGCGAAAAACTCCGGGAAAACCGCGCGATTTGAAGGGCGCATCCAACGCCGAGCGCGCAGCACCCAGGCGCCTTCGGAACGCCCGGTGGGGGCGCCAGCGCGGTCTCGAGGGCTCGAAAGGGCTCATGTTGCGCCGGACCGAAACCCGAAAAGGGGCCTCCACGGCAGCGAAAGGGCCCGACCGCCCGTTTTCTTGCCGACATAAAGCTCTTTCTGAAGGCAACTTACGACGACAGGTCCGCCCGCACGTGCGAAAATGCGGCGCAGCGTTGACATCGGCCTTCCGGCGCCTATTCTCTCCGTCCCGCTTGACCGAACGCGAACGCGCGAGGTGAGGCGGAAACGAGCCCCGCAACGGGCTCGGCGGGACCCTCCGGGGGCCCGGCTCTTTGAAAACGAGGGTGACCCTTGAAACTCGTGCGAGCATGAGCCCGCGCGGAGCCCGCCCTGTGCCTTGTGCACGGCGCGAGGCCCTGCGGGCTCCAGATTCCAAACCAAGCCAATTTCAAAAACTTCAAGTGAAGGGTTTGATCCTGGCTCAGAGCGAACGTTAGCGGTGTGGATTAGGCATGCAAGTCGCGCGCGAAAGTCCGCAAGGATGAGTAAAGCGGCGAAAGGGTGAGTAACACGTAATCAACCAACCCCCGAGATCGGAATAACCACTGGAAACGGTGGCTAATGCTGGATGACCCTGCGAGGAGGCATCTTCTTGCAGGTAAACGGTGGCGCAAGCTGCTGTTCGGGGACGGGATTGCGGCCTATCAGCTAGTTGGCGGGGTAGTGGCCCACCAAGGCGATGACGGGTAGCCGATCTGAGAGGATGACCGGCCACACTGGGACTGAGAACTGCCCAGACTCCTACGGGAGGCTGCAGTCGAGGATCTTCCGCAATGGGCGAAAGCCTGACGGAGCGACACCGCGTGCAGGATGAAGGCCTTCGGGTTGTAAACTGCTGTCACGCTATGGGAAACCTCGGATGTGAACAGCATCCGAGCTGACTAAAGCGAGAGGAAGCACCGGCTAACTCTGTGCCAGCAGCCGCGGTAATACAGAGGGTGCAAACGTTGCTCGGAATCACTGGGCATAAAGCGCATGTAGGCGGTCCACTAAGTCTGGTGTGAAATCCCTCGGCTCAACCGGGGAACTGCATTGGATACTGGTGGGCTTGAGAGTTGTAGGGGTGGACGGAACTCCAGGTGGAGCGGTGAAATGCGTAGATATCTGGAGGAACACCGGTGGCGAAAGCGGCTCACT
>JBIKYW010000362.1:0-4053 GCA_044355055.1 Planctomycetota bacterium
AAGAGCACGTTTCCGTTCGGGAGCGGCTCGATGTCGTGGTGGTGGAGCTTCGTTTCGTCGGCGCAGACATACTCCCACACGACGTTGCCGTCCCAGTCGTACTCGCGGACGCGGCCGCCTTGACCGCCGCCCGAGAAGACCTCGCTCGGCACACGTTCGCAGCGCAGCAAGTGGCCGTTCGGCAGCAGGTACACCGACTGGCCGGGCGTGGCGTCACTCTTCCACTCGTGCACCGGCTTTCCCTGCGCGTCGACGAGGTAGGTCGACTTCGAGCGCAAGGGGCCGAACAACGTGTAGCCAGGGAACGCCGCGTCGCTCGCGCGCAGGACCCCGCGCTTGGCGGCGGTTGCGTCGCCCGGCGGAGGCGGCGGGGTGGGCGGACCTTGGAGCAACGACGCGAGGGCGAGGGTGAGGACGTGCATGGCTTCGATGTTGTAGCGAGGTCGAACCGCCGGTCGACAACGCGGTTTCGCGGATTCCGTCCGTGCGGCGCGCGTGCGATGCTGCGCGCGGAGGAAACCATGCTCACGACGGTGTTGGCGGCGGCGCTGCTCGCCTTGGCGGGCGATCGCATCACGGGTAAGAGCTTTGCAACACGCTCCGAAGTGATCGGGCGCAACGGGATGGCCGCGACCAGCATCCCGCTCGCGAGCCTCGCGGCGATCGACACGCTCCGCGCCGGCGGAAGTGCCGTCGATGCTGCGATCGCGGCCAACGCCGTACAAGCACTGCTGGAGCCGACGGGGTGCGGCCTCGGCGGCGACCTCTATGCGATCGTGTGGGATCCCGAGAAGCGCGAGCTCGTCGGCTACAACGGCAGCGGCCGCTCTCCGGCGTCGCTCACAGCGGAGGAGTTTTCCAAGCGCGGGCTCACGCGCATTCCGCCGCATGGACCGCTGCCTGTTTCGGTCCCCGGCTGTGTCGACGGTTGGTTCGCGCTGCACGCGCGCTTTGGCAAGCTCCCGATGGCGAAGGTACTCGCGCCCGCGATCGCGCACGCGCGCGACGGCGCGCCCGTGACCGAGCTCGTCGCTTTCTACTGGGCGCGCAACGCTGCCGCGCTGAAGTCGTTCCCGGGCTTCGCCGACACGTTCCTGCCGCAGGGCCGCGCGCCGCAGAAGGGCGAGCTCTTCCGCAATCCGCGCTTGGCCGCAACGCTCGAAACCCTCGCGAAAGAAGGTCGCGACGCGTTCTACAAAGGCCGCATCGCGCGCGAGATCGGCGACTACATGGCGCGCAACGGCGGCTACCTCTCGGCCGACGACCTCGCGGCGCACAACGGCGACTGGGTCGAGCCCGTGAGCATCGAGTACCGCGGTTATCGCGTGTGGGAGCTGCCGCCGAACGGTCAAGGGATCGCCGCGCTGCAGATGCTGAACGTGCTCGAAGGTTACGACATCGCGGGCGCAGGCTTCGGCTCGCTCGAGAACGTGCATCGCTTCGTCGAGGCCAAAAAGCTCGCCTTCGAAGATCGCGCGCAGCTCTATGCCGACCTCGACTTCATGAAGGTGCCCGTGAAGGCGCTGCTCACCGACGACTACGCGAGCGAGCGACGCAAGCTGATCGGCGAGCGCGCCGCGAAGTCCTATCCCGTCGGAAATCCCGCGGTCGACGAAGGCGACACGATCTATCTCACGACCGCGGACGCGAGCGGCATGATGGTCTCGCTCATCCAGAGCAACTACCGCGGCATGGGCTCCGGCATGACGCCGGGCGAGCTCGGCTTCATCCTGCAAGATCGTGGCGAGATGTTCGACCTCACGCCGGGTCGCGCGAACAGCTATGCACCGCGCAAGCGCCCCTTCCACACGATCATCCCCGCATTTGTCACGAAAGACGGCGCTCCGTTCTTGTCCTTCGGCGTGATGGGCGGCGCGACGCAGCCGCAAGGACACGTGCAGATCGTGATGAACATCGTGGACTTCGGCATGAACCTCCAAGAAGCCGGCGATGCGCCGCGCATGCTGCACGATGGCTCGTCAGAGCCGACCGGCGAACGCATGAGCGATGGCGGGCGAGTGTTCCTCGAGTCCGGCTTCGACGTCGAAGTCGCGCGCGAGCTGGTGAAGCGCGGCCACCAAGTCGGCACCAACGTCGGCGACTTCGGCGGATATCAGGCCATCCGCTGGGATCCGGTGCAGCGCGTCTACTACGGCGCGTCGGAGAGCCGCAAGGACGGCTGCGCGATCGGCTACTGAGCCGCGAGCCGACTGCGCAGCGCCGCGGCGATCGGCTCGAACTGCTCGGCGGCGATGCGCCACCTTGCCTGCGCGTCGTCTTCGAGCGCGGGATGGCCGTAGCGACCGAGCGCGCGGATTCCGTCGGGATCCTGTCCCCCGGAGTTCGTTCGGCGATGGCACAGCGCGCACTGCGCGAAGTAGGTCGTGTACTTCGGCGTTCCGTACTCGAGGAACAAGCTCTGCGCCGTATCGGGAACGAAGCGGAAGCGCTCGCCTTCGCCGAGCAGCGCACCGCTGCGCGAGAGGTGGAAGATCCAGTGACTCCAACCGTCGCGCGAGCTGCCGTTGTCCGGCCGAAGCTCCGCCGGTCCGGTCACGCGGCGCACTCGGACTTCGTCGACGACGCTCGTCGCAAACGGCGTGAGGGTTTCATCGAGCACGACGAGACTCAACACGAGTGCGGCTTCGGTCCCGATCTCCAACTTCGGAGTCGAAGCCTCATCGGTGGCCGCTGCGGACTTGCGCACGAGCTCTTCCGTGGCGGCGCCGTCCGCCGCGCGCACGAAGACGCGCGCAGCCCGCAGCGAGTTGCGCGCATGGAAGAGTTCCTTTTCGTCGCGCGCAATCTCGCGCCAAGCGCCGCGTTCACCCGCCAGCAGGCCGGAAGGAACGTAGGGCCGTGCACGGTCACTCCCATCGCCTCTCGGCGCGAGAGACTGCGTGCCCGAGCTCAGCTGCCGCAGCGTCTCGCTGGGGAGCGCGAGGGCGCGAATCGCCGCACCTAGAGCGCGCAACGTCGCCTCCTCGGCCGCAAGCTCGGCTCCATCGAGCGTCTCGCGCTCGATCCGCCACCACACCGAGAGCAAGTCCCACTGAAGCAGCACGCGCGCGAGAGGTGCACGCAGCTCGGGAATCGCCTCGACTTCCGTACGCGTGTCGAGCCCTTCGAGCAGCGTCCGCAGCGCTTCGCCGCGCTGCCCACGCAGATCTTCGACCGGCGAGATCCGCACGTCACCGCCGAAGACACGGATGTCGGCCGCGCTCACCGCGGCGCCGCTGCGATTGCGGAAGTACCACTTGCCTTGAAAGAACTCCGCGTCGCCCTGCGCTCCATTCGAGCGTTCGGAAGGCAGGCTGTGTCCGATCTCCGTCGGCTGTCGCTCGGCGAGAAAGAGCAGCGCATGCAGGCGATTGAGCGGGTGATCGAGAGTGCTCGCGTAGACCCGCTGTGGCGCTGCACTCGTCGGCAGGCCCTCGAACGGCTGCCCCACTGCATGGCGATCTTGCGCGCCGAGCGGCGCGGCAAGTGTCACTGCGGCGGCGAGCACATGTTGAAGCCCGAACACGCAGCCTCTTCTACCACGCTCGGCTCCGAGAGCGCATGGGGCGCGCTGCGCACGACGGGCAAACCCAAGAGGAACTGTGCGCCGATCGCTGCGAGGGCGAGCAGCGCCACCATGGCGGGAGCGGGAAGCGAGCCGTACGCAAGAGTCGCGGTGACCCCCAGCAACATGCCGAGCAGAGCGAGTCGCTTGGTCGATGCGAGGATCGCGCGATGGCGCTCCCAAACATGGAGGCAGGCGCCGAGGTGTCGTACGCGCATCATCCGGGCGTGCAGCGCAGGAGAGGCGCGCAGGAAGCAGGCGCTCGCGAGGAGCACGAACGGCGTCGTTGGCACGAGCGGCAGCAGGAGACCGGCGACGCCGAGCGCGAGGCTCAGGATGCCGCAGACCATCAGCAGGTACTTGAGCGTGCTGTGTCTCATGATGCGGGCGGTTCAGCTCGGGATTCAGACGTGCGCGTCGACGGGATCGCGCCTTTCGTTCAGGCTCCGGGATCAGACAAAGATTGGCGCCGCGCGAGCTGGGTCTCG
>JBIKYW010000034.1:0-13055 GCA_044355055.1 Planctomycetota bacterium
AGGCGCCCGTAGCCGAAGCTCGTGCCGCGCTCGCACACCATCACGTTGGGGTTGCCCGCCTTCGCGCACTTTGCGACGACGTTCTTCATGTCCCACGGCGCGAGGAACTGGCCCTTTTTGATGTTGAGCGGGCGGCCCGTGCGCGCGGCGGCGAGCAGGAGGTCCGTCTGGCGGCACAGGAAGGCGGGGATCTGCAGCAGATCGCACACCTCGGCGGCGGGCGCGCAATGCTCGGGCAGGTGCACGTCGGTCACGATCGGTACGTTCCAGCGGCGCTTGATCTCCGCAAGCAGCGCGAGTCCCTCCGCGATGCCGGGGCCGCGCGTGGCCGCGGCGCTCGAGCGATTGGCCTTGTCGAAGCTCGCCTTGAAGACGAGCGGCACGCGGCGCTCGCGTGCGATGCCGACCAAGGTCTCGGCGATCTGGTGGGCGAGCTCGGGCGTCTCGAGGACGCACGGACCGGCGAGGAGGAACAACTCTCCGCCGCCGAGCTCGAGCTCGCCGACGCGGACCTTGGGGCGGGATGTGGACATCAGGGAACTAGGATGCGACGGCGCGTCGAGCCCACCGTGAGCTCGATCGGCGTGGTACCGCCGAAGTCGCCGTCTACATGGTAGGGAACGGGGCGCTCGGACGTGACCCTCACGCTGCGCGCGCGCCGCAATTCGCAGCTGCCGCCCGGCAAGCGCCCGCACAGGCCGCGCAGGCCCGCAGCGCCCAGCCCGCGCAGGCGCGCGTCGCGGAAGAGGTAGATGTCGAAGAGCCCGTCGTCGAGGACGCGCGTGGGGGAGAGCCGCAGGACGCCCCCGTAGTGGACGATGTTGCTCGCGAAGAGGCCCTCCACGGGCCCCTCGACCGCTGCCCCGTCGAGCTCGACGTGCAGCGCCGTCGGGCGCCACTGCCGCAGGGCGGCGAGCGCCGCCGGTACATAGCTCCACTTCGTGATCGAGCCTCGTCGCCGTCGCTCGACCTCGGCCACGACGGCGGCGTCGAAGCCCACGCCCGTGACGAGGAAGGAGAGCCGCCCGTTGACCGCGGCGACGTCGAGCGCGGTCGAGTGGCCGCGGCGCACGAGCTCCGCGAGCCCCGCGGGGGACCGCGGCAGCGCGAGGTCGATCGCGAGCACGTTGGCGGTGCCGAGCGGCAGCACCGCGACCGGCACCGAGTCGTCGCCGAGCCCCTCGAACACCTCGCGCACGGTCCCGTCGCCGCCGACCGAGGCCGCGAGATCGAAGCTGCCGCGGCGCTGCGCGACGGTCTCGCGTGCGTCGCCGCGGTGGCGTGTGCGGTGCAGCTCGACCTCGAGCCCTAGCTTGCCGAGGTGCGCGACGAGCTCCTCCGCCGCTCGCTCGCCGCGTCCGCGGCCCGCGATGGGGTTGGCGATCACGAGCGCGCGCCGAAACGGACGGGCTGCGCCGCGCTCGGCGCTCGTAGGAGACGGGCTGGATGCCATGGGGCGCGGCTTGCGAAGATAGCACCGTGGAACCGCGCTCTCGCTCGCTCGTCGTGTTCGGTGGCGGGGGATTCCTCGGCGCGCAGGTGCTGCGGCGGGCCGCTGCGGCCGGTTGGGAGCGCACCGTGTCACTGTCGCGCGTCACCGGCCTCGACCTCGCGAGCGCCGAGCCGCGAGCGGTCGAGGCAGCGCTGCGCGCGGCGGGGGCCGACGCGGTGATTCTGTGCTCCGCCATGGCGAAGATCGACGAGTGCGAGCGCGAGCCCGCGCTCGCGGAAGCCACGAATGCGCGCGGCCCTTCGACGGTCGCGCGAGCTTGCGCCGCGCTCGGGCTGCGACTGGTCCATGTGTCGACGGACCTCGCGTTTGGCACGGTATCCGCGCCGTCCGGCGGATTCCGCGAGGACCACGAGCCCGCGCCGATCTCGACCTACGGCCGTACCAAGGTCGCAGGAGAGCGCGCGGTGCTCGCCGCGTGTCCCGCGGCGCTCGTCGCGCGCGTCCCGCTCCTCTACGGCGACTCCCTCGGTCGCGGCATGGGCGCGAGCGACGGCCTGCTCGCGGCTCTCTCCCGCAGCGAGTCCCCGACGCTCTTCACCGACGAGTGGCGCACACCGCTCGATGTCGTGGACGCCGCGGACGCCCTGCTCGAGCTCGCGCACTCCGCGGCTTGCGGCCTTCTGCACGTCGCGGGGCCGGAGCGCATTTCGCGCGCCGAGCTCGGTCGTCGTGCGCTCGCCGCCGCGGGAGCCTCCGCGGAGCTGCGGACCGCTTCCCGCGAGAGCGTTCCGCTCGCCAACCTGCGCCCCGCGGACGTGTCCCTCGACACGGCGCTCGCCCGACGGATCCTGCGCACGCGGCTCCGCGCGCCCTTTGCAGGCTGAGGCCCGCGGGCGTGCGGCGTGGGGGGGCGATCGGTACCCTACTCACCCCACGAAAACAGGCGAGAGACGACGTGACGATGGAACTCCCGACGCGCTTTGAACCCAAGGACCACGAAGGCCCGATCTACGCTCTTTGGAAGGAGTCGGGCGGCTTTCAGCCTCGGCCGGCGCAGAGTGGGCGCGGCACGTACTGCGTCATGATCCCGCCGCCCAACGTGACGGGCGTGCTGCACATGGGGCACGCGCTCAACAACACGATTCAAGACATCTGTGTGCGCCATCGCCGCATGCAGGGCTACGAGACGCTGTGGGTGCCGGGTACCGACCACGCCGGAATCGCGACGCAGGCGGTCGTCGAGAAGAAGCTCTTCGCGGAGAAGAAGCTGAAGCGTCAGGACATGGGGCGCGAGGCGTTCCTCGGCGAGGTGTGGAAGTGGAAGGAGGAGCACGGCTCGAAGATCTTGGAGCAGCTCGCGCGACTCGGCAGCTCCTGCGACTGGTCGCGCACGCGATTCACGCTCGAAGAAGGCATGTCGCGCGCGGTGCGCGAGAGCTTCGTGCGGCTCTTCGAGAAGGGCCTCGTCTACCGCGGCGCGCGCCTCGTGAATTGGGATTGCGTGCTCGAGACGGCGGTCTCCGACGACGAGATCGAGATGGTGGAGCGCAAGGACAAGCTCTACTTCATCCAGTACGCGATCGAAGGGCAGCCCGAGCGCTTCCTCACGGTCGCGACGACGCGTCCTGAGACGATGTTCGGCGATACGGGCATCGCGGTGAACGGCGACGACGAGCGCTACCGCGATTTGGTCGGGAAAAAGGCGCTGATTCCGTTCATCGGCCGCGCGATTCCGATCCTCGCCGACGAGACCGTCGAGGCCAAGTTCGGCACGGGCGCGGTCAAGATCACGCCGGGCCATGATCCGGCGGACTACGAGCGCGGTGCGCGCTTCAAGCTCGCGATCGTCACGATCCTCTCGAAGGACGGCAAGCTGATCGGCGACTGTGGGCCGTTCACCGGCATGACGCGCGAGAAGGCGCGCACCGAGCTCTTGAAGCAGCTCGAAGCCCAAGGTCGCCTCGAGAAGGCGCAGGACCTCGTGCACAACGTGCCGATCTCGGATCGCTCGAAGAGCGTGATCGAGCCGCTCGTCAGCGAGCAGTGGTTCGTGAAGATGAAGCCGCTTGCCGAGCCCGCGATCGCGGCCGCGAAGTCGGGCAAGCTGCGCTTCCATCCGGAGCGCTGGCAGCACGTCTACCTGCAGTGGCTCGAGAACGTGCACGACTGGTGCATCTCACGCCAGCTGTGGTGGGGGCATCGCATTCCGGTCTGGTACGACGAGGACGGCGTGCCGGTCGCGTCGCGCACCGACCTCGCCATCGGTTCGCCGCACCCCGTGACCGGCAAGCCGATTCAGCGCCAAGACGAGGACGTGATGGACACGTGGGCGAGCTCGTGGCTGTGGCCCTTCGCCACGCTCGGCTGGCCTGAGAAGACGCCCGATCTCGAGCGTTTCTACCCGACGCAGTTTCTCTCGACCGCGCGCGACATCATCTACCTGTGGGTCGCGCGCATGGTGATGGCGGGCTACGAGTTCTGCGACCACTTGCCCGCAGAGAAGCGCTGCCCGTTCGACGTGGTCAACGTGCACGCGACGGTGCTCGACGCGCAGGGCCGTCGCATGTCGAAGTCGCTCGGCAACGGCATCGACCCGCTCGAGATGATCGAGAAGTACGGCGCGGATGCCGTGCGCTACTCGCTGATCCTCCTGACGCGCGAGGGACAAGACACGAAGCTCGCGCCCGATCGCCTCGAGCAGGGCTGGCGCTTCGGCAACAAGGTCTGGAACGCGACGCGCTTCGTGCTTGGCCAGATGCAGGGCGAGCGCACGGACGGGACGCTCGCGAGCGCGGTGGCGCTCGAAGACCGCTGGATCCTCTCGCGCTTGGAGCGCACGCGGGTGAGCGTGACGAAGGCGCTCGAGGACTACCGCCTGAACGACGCGGCGAGCGAACTCTACAAGTTCGTCTGGAACGACTTCTGCGACTGGTACGTCGAGCTCGTGAAGCCGCGCCTCTCCGGCTCGGATGCGCGCAGCGCCGCCGCGGCGCGCGGCACGCTCGCACGCGTGATTGGCGACTCGCTCGCCATGCTCCATCCGTTCACTCCGTACATGACGGAAGTGCTGTGGAGCGCGCTGCACGCGACGCTGGGCCACGGCAAGGTCGCGATGCTCATGAACAGCGCGTGGCCCGATGGAAAGGGCCTTGCGGTCGACGAGGCAGCCGAGAACGACATGGGGGTGATCCAGAGCGTGGTCGGCGCGGTGCGCTCGATCCGCGCGCTGACGATGGTCGGCGAGCGCAAGCCGCTCGTCGCCGTGGTCTCGGCTCCGCGCGATGCGGAGCGGCGCGTCTTGGAGCAGCACGCGGCGTCGGCGCGCGCGCTCGGATTCTTGGAGAGCATGTCGGTCCACGAGCGCGCCGCGCGCCCAGCGTCCAGCGCGGCGGCTGTCGCGGGCGGCGTCGAAGTGTTCGTACAGCTCGGCGCGGACGTCGATCTCGTAAAGCTGAGAGACGTCTTCGCGCAGCGCATCGCGAAGCTCGGCGGCGCCATCGCGCAGATCGACGGCAAGCTCGGCAATGCCAACTTCGTTCAGCGCGCCGATCCCGAGGTCGTGCAGGCGGAGCGCGCCCGCCGCGAGGAATTGGCGCTCGAGCGCGAGCTCTTGGAACGCAACCTCGCGGGACTCTGAGCTCGCGGGCCGAGCACGAGAGACACCCTTCAAAATGCCGCGGGGCCGATGGAGCGCACAGCGCCCGGTCGGCCCCGCGGTGCTCTCGCCCGCGTACTAGCGCATGCGCCAGTCGCTGCCGATCTCGCCGGGCTTGAAGTACAGGGGAAGCTGGAACGCGAAGCCCTTGTTCGAGACTCGCACCCATGCGTTGAGCGACAGAGTGAGGAGCGTCGCGTCCTCTTCCTTGCGCTCGGTCATGCCGCCGGCCTTTTCGATCGAGTACTGGCGCTTCGCGGCGATCACCGTGGCCTTCGGCTCGGTGGGGCGCGCGTAGCTGAAGTCGGGAGCCGGCATCCAGCCCTTGGGCTCGCCTTCGGTCGAGTAGAAGATCAGCGCGTCGACATGGATGTCGAAGCCCTCGGGCAGCTTCTCGACCACAGGCTTGGGCTGCGAGTCTTGGAAGATTCCCTTGGCATCCGCCGGCTTCTCCTTTGCAGGCGCGGCGGGGAGCTTGTTGGCGAGCTCACCCTTGGCGCGGTAGCTCACGACGTAGGTGCCGCGCTCGAGCGCCGGCTGCACCAGCGGCTTCGTGGTCGCGAGAATGCCGATCGGCTGCGGACCCTTCTGCTTGGTGATGTCGCCGAACCCTGATGCCGACGTCGCGTCGATCTCCACGGCGGGCACGAAGGTCACATGGTCGTAGCCCGTGATCACGGCGTAGCCCGGAATGGCGACCGGCGGCTTGCCCTCTTCGAGGATCGTCTGTGCCGTGCCCGGCTCGGACGTCCAGCGGTCGATGGCGAAGGTCTTCGTACCGTCGAACTGCGAGCCCTCGGGACGCTTCTCGATCGGCAGGTCGTCGCGCAGGATCTGGGTCGAGAGGTCGACTCCCGCGGCTCCGCTGGAAGCGCAGCGGAAGCCCACGCTGTCCGTGGCTTCGAAGCGCTCCATGCCGCGGCGCGTGGTGAGGCGCGCGGCGACGAGCCCGAGCTGGAAGCAGCCGCCGACGAGCACGCGCTGGTTCGCGTCCCAGCGCGTCAGTCCGTCGATGCGGCGCTCCTGCTTGCCGTTGCCGACGGTGATCTGGAGGTCCTTGTAGCCCGGGAACGGCGCGTACGGGGACGAGGTCCATTCCCAGACGTTGCCGCACAGGTCGTAGATTCCCTGCGGGGTCTTGCCGCCTTGGAGGCTCGCGACACGGTACGGCTCGGCGGGGCGAACCTCGCGGCCGCCGAGCTTGAGCTCGAGCGTCACGGAGCGCGTCGCGTCGGTGTCATTGCCCCACGGATAGAGCGTGTCGCCGCGGCCGCGACCGGCGCGCTGGAACTCGAACTCGCTCATCAGCCGCAGACCGGCCCAACGCGCGTAGGCCACCGCGTCGCGGTAGTCGACGTATACGACCGGATGGGTCTCCTTGCCCTTGGGAATCTGCCAAGGCTTGCCTTCCCAGTTCTTGCGCCACCAGTCCGCGCGCACGAACTTCTGCTTCTCCGGCGCGGGTCGACCTTCTTCCTTCGCCTTCTGCGCCTCCTCGCCTTGCTTGCGCAGGAACTCGGCGCTCGCCTCGTCGATCAGCTTCGCCGCCCAGTGCTCCGGCGGCCGAGCGCCCGTGGCCTTCACGAAGGCGGCGTACTGCTCGTTGGTGACCTCCGTCACCATCAGGAAGAACTCGTCGAGGCGCACCTCGTGCTGCGGCGTCTCGCGCACGAGGTTGCCGAAGAGCGTCTCGTTCTGCTTGCCGACTTCCTCGACGTACTTGACCGGTGAGCCGATCTTCGTCGGACCACCCTCGATGGCAACGAGCCCCGGCGGCGGGGCGAGCTTGCCCTTTTGGACCGGCAGGGGGGTAGGGGCGGAGACATTCGCGAGCGCGGTCGCGAGGGGCAGGAGCACGTGCAGCATGCGTTCGGCCTGAGCGGTCGTTGGGACAGGGGTGGAGGAGCCGCCCCAGACGGCGGTTTCCTAGACCTCGGGGGCGAGGATGTTACACGCGCTCGGGGGGCTCGCAACGCGATCCATACCGAGCGGCGCGGTTGCGCGCGTCGGGCGCCGACTAGGGAACGGTCGGATCGAGCGGCTTGGTGGCGCCGCGCTGGCTGCGGTCGAGCTCCGGTCGAGCCATCCAAGCCTCGCCGTTGGCCGAGAGCAGGGGGAGGAACTGGTCGAGGACATCCGGATCGAAGGCCTGCTCGCGCTGGGTCTCGAAGAAGTCGAGCACCTTCTGGAGTCCCCACGCGTCCTTGTAGGAGCGCTTGGTCGCCAGGCTGTCGAAGACCTCGACCACGCACAGGACGCGGCCGGGGAGCGAGATCTCCGTGCCACGCTTGCGGGCGGGGTAGCCGGTGCCGTCCCAGCGCTCGTGGTGTTCGGCAATCCAGCGGCAGACCTCGCGCAGGCGGGTGTGGTGGCCGAGCTTTTCGGCCCCGAGGGCCGGATGGCGCTGCACGGCGAGGTACTCGGCGGGGGTCAGGGGCCCGGCCTTCGTGAGGAAGCCGAGGTCGTCCAAGAACACCTTGCCGTAGTCGTGGGCGATCGCGGCGAGCTCGAGCTTCTGGCGGGTCACCGGATCGACCCCGCAGCGCTCGGCGAGCAGGTCGCAGTAGCGCCGCGTGCGCTCCCCGTGGCCAGCGGTGTACGGGTCGATGCGCTCGATCGTGTTGGCGACCATGCCGGAGAGAATTTCGACCAATTCGCCGAAGCCCAAGCCTTGGCGATCGAGGTTCCGCTCGCGCAGCGCGCGTTGCAGCTTTGCGCCGAGGAACACGGGATCGATGGGCTTCTGCAGGTAGTCGTAGGCGCCACCCTTGATCGCCTGCACCGCGCCTTCGAGGGCCGGTTGGCCCGTCATGAGCACGACGGCGGCGTCCGGTTGGAGCTCGCGAGCAGCGCGCAGAATCTCGTCGCCATCGCTCGAACCTTCGAAGAAAACGTCGGTGACGACTGCTTCAAACTTGAAACGCCGCAGCGCTTCGGTGGCGGCGCGAGCACTCGTAGCGAGCTCGAGCTCGAAGCCCTCCCTCGTGAGGGCGCGAGCGAGCAAGTCGAGCGTGCGAGCCTCGTCATCGACGAGCAAGACACGGGGCATGGGGATCATGGGAGGAGAGGCCCTGATGATAGACAAGCCCCGGACGGAGCGCAGCGCCCGAGGACGACTCCGTGGACGGATCCCGTCGCTCGAGGGACGAATTTCACGGTGGAGGGCCCCTCGCGGAGGACTTTCCTTGCACACCCGCCCCGCGAGCGGATGATCTCCGCCTCGGCTCCATGACCCACCCGCGCCCCTCCTACTCCGTCGGCAGCCGTCACACCCTGCGCCTCCCCCAAGGCACGGAGGGGCGGCGGATCGACCGTGTGCTGGCCGAGCTGGTGCCGGAGCTCTCCCGCTCCCACTGGAAGGAGCTCTTCGAGGCCGGACTGGTGGCGGTCGACGGGGCGGTGTGCGACCGCCCGAGCACGGAGGTCGTGGCGGGCGCGCAGGTGCAGTTCACGGTCGCCGAGCGGGTCAAGCACCGCACCGAGGCGCCGGACCCCGCCCAGCTCGTCGTGCTGTACGAGGACGACGCGCTGGTCGTGATCGACAAGCCGCCCGGCGCGCTGGCGCACCCGACGGACACCCGCAGCGGTGCGACGATCTCGGACCTCGCGGTCGCGCGCTACGGTCCCCTGCCGACGCTGCAGGGCGACGACCGACCCGGCATCGTGCACCGCCTCGACGCGGGCACGAGCGGCGTGATGGTGCTCGCGCGCACGACCGCGGCCTTCGAGCACTTGATGAATCAGTTCCGCTCGCGCGAGGTGCACAAGACCTATCGCGCGCTCGTCTATGGGGCGCCGCGTTTCGACACCGGCTGGATCGACGCGCCGCTCGAGCGCGACAGCGGCGACTCCAGTCGTATGGTCGTCGCGCGTCCCGGCGAAGGGCGCGAGGCGCAGACGTACTACGTGGTCGAGCAACGCTTCCGCGGACTCGCGCTCGTTGCCGCGCAACCCAAGACCGGTCGCACGCACCAGATCCGCGTGCATCTCACGCACGCTGGCATGCCGCTCGTCGGCGACAAGCTCTACCGCCGCAAGGGCGGCCCTTCGCTGCGTCTGCCCGCCGACGCGCCCGTTCCTTCGCGCCAGTGCCTGCACGCCGCCGAGATTCGCTTCGTGCACCCGACGACGGGCGAGTCGGTTCAGTTTTCGGCCCCGCTGGCCGCGGACTTCGCGCAGATGCTCGCCTGGACGCAGCGCGAGCTAGCCTGAGAATCGAAGGAGCACGCGCGAGCGCCATCGCCCCGCGCGTGCTCGCAGAAAACGCAGAGTCCGCGCTCAGTCGAGCTTGATGCGCAGGTTGCGCTCGGCTTGACCGGAGAGTGAAAGCGGCTTCGACTCGCTCTTGCCTGCGTCGTCGGTCGCGGTGACGCGGTACTTGCCCGGAGGCAGCGGTCCGAGTCGTTGCTCCGTCGACGAGAATCCCTCGGTGAACATGGTGCGGAAGCTCTCCGCGCTCATCATGTTGCCGTACTCGCGACCCGCATCGTCGACGACGCGGATCGAGGCGCGCACGGAGTTGCCCTGCGAGTCCTCGACGCTGACCTTCAGCATCGTGCCGCCTTCCATGACGAGCTCGACCTCGGCGACTTCGCCCGAGCTCGCGCGCACTGGCGCGCTCTCGCGCGTGG
The DNA here is from genome assembly GCA_044355055.1 of Planctomycetota bacterium. GTDB lineage: Bacteria > Planctomycetota > UBA1135 > UBA1135 > F1-120-MAGs118. Next base: position 9,740 of record JBIKYW010000034.1, read on the forward strand.
TCTGCTGTTCGCGCCGCGCGCTCAGGGTGTAGCTGCCGGGCGAGGCGCCATCGAACTTGAAGCGCCCCTCGGTGTTCGTCATGCAGCTCGAGAGCGGATTGACCACACGCCCTGCGGAGTCGCGCACGAACACCGCGGCGCCGCTCACGGGCTTGCCGTCCCCGCTGCGCACGGTGCCTTCGATCGTGCAGGGACCTTCGAGCCGGATCTCGATCCCGTCGAGCGTCGCACCGTCCTTGAGCTCGAGCCCGGTGACCACCGCGGTGCCGTAGCGCGCGGCGCGCCCGAACGCGCCAGCGAATCCGCTGTTGCCGACGCGCAGCGTGTAGCTGCCCGGCCGCAGGTTCGTGAGCGTGAAGCTGCCGTCGTCCGCGGTCTCCTGGGAGCGGCCCATGTCGAAGGCGAAGATCGTCGCGCGGCCTTCGCGCTCGGCCGTCAGCGGCACATTCGCGGCGGGTGAACCATCGGGGCCGAGGACTCGGCCGCGGATCGCGCCTCCGGGGAGCTTCAGATCGAGCGAGAGCTCGGGCACCTGCGGGATCGACTCTTGGAACTCCGTGGAGTTGGGATCGCCGAGCTGCGCGCCGACCACGAAGGCGTAGTCGCCGGGCGCGTCGAGCGTGAGCGCGTAGCTTCCGTCGGGCGCGATGCGCCCCGTCTTCATCGAAGAGAGCATCGTGTTGCCTTCGGCAAAGGCCATGACGAGACCCTTCTCCAGCCCGCGGTCGCCCTGCAGGACGCGGCCGCTCACGCGCACCGGATTCGCGGGCGGCGCGCCGAGCACGACGCGCGTCGTCTGACCGTCGAGGATCTCGACCGGCGTCATCTTGAGCTGCGACATCATTCCGGCAACGTCGAACTCACCGTCGCTGCTCGCCGCGTTCGCGAGCGTGTTCATCCGCGGCATCGCCATCACGTTGTACTTGCCCGGCGCGATGCGCTCGGCGACGAAGCGCCCGTTGGCATCCGACTTCGTGTTGCCGCCCATGTCGCCGCCGCCCGGACCGAAGTTCCCGACCATGATCTGGCGGTCCGCGTCGGGACGTCCGGTGGAGTCGTAGATCTCGCCTTCGAGGCGCCCGCCCATGCGCAGGTTGAGCACGACGTCGCGCGCGCCCGCAACCGGATCGACCGTCACTTCCATCTCGAGGCTCGGCGCCCACGCGTCGCTCTCCGCGCGCAGCGCCGCATTGCCCGGCGGAACGTCGGCGATCGTGAAGCGGCCCTCGGAGTCGCTCGTCGCGTTCTTGCCGCCCATGCGGCCGAACATGCCGCGACCGCTGTCTTGGCTGTGCGTGACCTTCGCGCCCGCGACCGGCGCGCCGGCGGGGGAGAGCACGACGCCCGAGATCTCGCAGGTGCGCGCGAGCCGGAACTCGAGCACGTCGGCCGACGGCGCGTCGGCGCGCTTCGCTTCCGAGCGCGAAAAGCCCGCGGACTCCGCGCGCAGCTCGTAGCTGCCCGGCTCGACGTAGACGACGAACGTGCCGTCGGCGCGGCCCGAGAAATCCTTCGAGTCCCCGCCGGAGCCGAACATCGCGGCGAAGTTGCCGCCCATGGGGCCACCGCGGTTGCTCTGTCCGCTGCTCGCCGTCGCGACTTGGATGCGGAACTCCTCGAGCGGCTTGCCTCCGCCGTCGAGCACGACGCCCCGAATCGGGAGCGGCGCTTCGAGCACGAGCTCGAGCGGGCCCGCGGCGGGGCTCGGGCCTGCCTTCGCGCGCCACTGCGCGGGGAATCCGTCGATCGGCTTGGACTGCTCCGCCGTCACGAGCACGCTCGACGCGGCGATGCCGCTGCGCGAGAAGCGTCCTGCTTCGTCGGTCTTCACGGTCTCGCTCTCGCCGCCCATGGATCGCATCGCGCCGCGGAATCCGCCGCGCATGGCGTTGCGCATCGACTGCTGTGCGTCCGCGCCACGCTCGGGCGCGATCTTCACCGTCGCGTTCGCCACGGGCGTGCGATCCGGCCAAAGCACGACGCCGCTCACGGTGTTGCCCGCTCCGAGGTCGAGCACGACGTTCTCGACGAGCTCGCCCTCCGCGAGCTCGAACTTCTCGCGCAGTGCGTCGACGTAGCCGTCGAGCTGCGCGTTGAGGTCGGGCTTGCCCGGTGTGATGCCCTGCAGGTCGAACGTGCCGTCGGCACCGGTGACCTGCGTGCGCCCGAGTGCGCCGCGAATCCAGTCCATTCCGCCGCCGCCTCCACCGCTCACGCGCACCTGCGCGCCCTTCGCGGGGGAGCCGTCCGGCAGGCGCACCGTGCCGCTCACGCGCGCACCGGCGGCGAGGTTGTAGCTGCGCTCGACATGCTCGCCCTCGCGCGCGGTGACCTCGGCGTCGATCACCGGCACGAGAAACTGCGGGTCGATCGTCAGGAAGTAGTTGAGCCCCGAGCGCAGGCCGCCCGCGGAGAAGCCGAGCTCCGGAGTGAGGCGCGTGCGCAGCGAGTGGTTGCCGCCGCCCATCGACCAGCCGACGAGCACGACGTCGGTGTCGGCGAGCTGCGTCGGGTCCGCCCCCGACGGCAGGCGCGCGGGGAGTGTGACCGAGCCTGTGAGCCACGCGCCGAGCTTGGGCTCGAGGGTCACCGGGGCGCCCTTCGCGGGCTCCTTCACCTCGATCGACTTTTGCAGGTAGCAGTAGCGCGCGCGCAGCTCGATCACGCCGACCGGCGAGTCCTTGGCGAAGCGCGCGACGAAGCCGCCCCGGCCGTCGCTCTCGCAGGGCAGGCTGAGCGCGCGCTCGTCGGGCGGAGTCGGGGTGCGGTCGCCCGAGAAGGCCCGCATCATCTGGCCCATGTCGATGCCGGACGGGTTCCAGTTCGAGGCTGCGCCGCGGGCGGCGGACTCGTTCTCGTAGGTCGAGAGCGGGAAGCTCGTGGCGACGACCTCGAGCAATTCGTCGGTCGGGACACCCGCCGGAAGGAGCACGGCGATCGGCACGAGGTGCGCGTCCGCGAGCACGCTGGCTTCGCGATCGGCGCGAGCGTCGGTGGCGGCCACGTCGGCGCGCTCGCCCGAATCCGAGGCGGGCTCCGCCGGAGCGCCCAGATTCTCGGGGCTCGCTGCGAGCGGCTCCGCGACGGCTTCGATCGGCCCTGTCGCGGCCTCGGCACCCGCGGGCTCACGCCGCAGCCACACGAGCAGTGCGGCGACCGAGAGGATGAGCGGAATCGACCCGAGGAGCAGTTTTCGCTGGTTCATGGCGCTGGGGGCAGGGGCCGCGGGGGCACGCAGGGGCTCCGAACGCGGGTGCGCGCGTCAGGCAATCCTCGTGCCCGTGGGCGGGCATCCGGGGGCCCGCAAGGTTAGGCC
>JBIKYW010000583.1:0-2516 GCA_044355055.1 Planctomycetota bacterium
GACGACGCACAGGTTGCGATGCGCGCCCGCGATCGCCTTGACGATCTCGTACTGCGGCCCGTTCGTGTCCTGATACTCGTCGACCATCACGTAGCGGAAGCGCCGTGAATAGTGCTCGCGCACTTCCTTCTTGCCCAGCAGGCGCAGCGTGTAGAGCAGCAGGTCGTCGAAGTCGAGCGTCTTCGAACGACGCAGTTGCTCGTCGTACTGCTTGTACGCGCGGCCGAGGAGCTCGTCCTCGTCGCTCGCCGCCTTGGCGAGGAACTCGTCGGGGTCGACGAGCCGATTCTTCATCAGCGAGATGCGCGACTGGAGCGCCGCAGGCTGGACCGTCGAGCTGCCCACGCGCAGCTCGCGCAGCACTCCGCGCAAGTTCGACACCTGATCCGACGCGTCGCAGATCGTAAACCCGCCGCCGAGCCCCACGTGGACTCCGTGCTCGCGCAGCGCATGCAAGCAGAAGCTGTGAAACGTCCCGACGAGGAGTCGGTCCGCGCGCTCCTTGCCGACGAGCTTCCCGACGCGCTCGCGCATCTCGCGCGCCGCCTTGTTCGTGAAGGTCATCGCGAGGATGTTGTCCGGCGAAACGCCCCTCTCGAGCAGGTACGCCATGCGCACCGTGATCACGCGCGTCTTGCCCGAGCCGGCGCCGGCGAGCACGAGCACGCTGCCTTCCGTCGTCTCGACGGCGGCGCGCTGTTCGGCGTTCAAACCCTCGAGCAGCTTCGACATGGGCGGCGCACGGTAGCGCCCACACGCCGGACCGCAAGCACGAAACAGCGCGCTACAGACCGAGCGCTTCGAGCTTGCGCGCGACCCATACGTCGCGCAGCGCGTCCATGTCGGGCTTGCCCTCGATCGTCAGCGTCGAGAACACGACCAACGGGTCGGAGTGCACGTAGAAGAAGACGCCGCCGCCGCGGTGCGGCACCCCCTCGATCGTCTTGATCTGCGCGCCATTCTCCGTCGAGGTCACGACGCCGGACTTGACCTCGAGCCCGAGCGAGTACGCGGTCCCGCTCTCGATCGGCTTGCCCTCGCTCACCGCCGCGTTGCGCACGAAGCGCTTCGCGACATCGTTGGCGAACAGACTGCCGAAGCCCTGCGACCACACGAAGCTCTCCTTGCGGTCGTCGCACACCCCCACCGCGAAGAGCGGCGTGCGGTTCGCGTCCTCCGACACGCCCTCGAAGGAGACGTCGTACTCGAGCTTCACGGGCTCTCCGAAGCTCCACGCGTGTCGCATGCACGCCGCACCGGTCATGCGCATCGCGCCGTCGCCGATCTGCACCGAGGGCTTGGGCGCGACCTTGTGTCCCGAGAGACTCGCGCGCCAGATCGCGTAGTAGCCGTGGTCCGCCGCGAAGTCCGCCGCCTGCTCCTTCTTCTGGAAGTCGTACACGAGCCGCACACGTCCGTCGGGAAGCGCCGTGAACTGCGCCGCCGTCGCCTCCGCAGCCTTCGAAGGCTCCCACACACCCGCGAGAATCGAGGCGCCCGCGTCGCGCAGCACCGACTTGCGCGTCGTGACGAGCTCCGTCGTCCCGTGCTTGGCGAGCAGCTCGGTGAGCGCCTCGAACTGTGCCTTCGCCGCCGCGGCGTCCCCGCCCCCGCCCTGCGCGACGCGTGCGAGCAGCGCCACGCCCGCGCCGTTCGCGAGCATGTCGGGATAGAAGTCCGCCGCGTCCTTCTTCAGCGCCTCCGCGCCCTCGCTGCCCTTGAGCGCCTTCGCCGCCTTCGCGTCGCCCGCGAGCACCGCAGGATACCAGCGCGCCCAGCCGTCGGGCCCTTCGAGCAGCGCCTTGTCGAAGCCCTTCGCGAGCTCGAGCGGATCGAGGGACTCGAGCGCGAGCGCCGCGACCTTCGCGCGGTTTTCCTCGAGGAACACCTTGCCGTCGGCCATGCCCTTGACCTTGGCCGTCTGCTTCTTGCCCTCGTGCTCGAACGCGAGCTTGCCGCCCGCGGCCGCGAGCGCGCCGACGTGCTTGTCGCGCAGCGCCATGAACTTGCGACAGCGCAGGATCTCCGTCTCCAAGCGCGCCGCGTGCGCTCCCACCTTGGGCTTCACGCGCAGCTTCTCGAGCTCCGCCACCGCACTCTCGAAGCGTCCCGCGCGAATCTCGTACAGGAGCCCCGCATGCGCCGACGCCACGTCGAGTTCGAGCAGGCTCGAGAGGTCCGCACCCTTCGCCACCGCGAGTTTCGTCTCGGCACCCGCCGGCGTACCGAGCCCCTTGAGCGCGAGCGGATCGGCTTTGAAGCCCGGGAACATCTTGGCGTACACGTCGAAGAACCACGCATAGAACTCGGCTTCGAGCACGCCGACGTCGACGCCCTTGAACTCGCGCTCGAAGGCCTTCAGTCCGCCGTCGCCCGAGAGCGCGCTGCCGAGATACTTCACGAAGTTCGCGCGGTACTTCCCCTCGGCGCCTTCGTGCAAGTACATCACGAGCGCCCACGCCTGTCCGTGCACCATCTTCTGCGCGAGATCGGGCTTGATGAGCTTCTCGACTGCG
>JBIKYW010000363.1:0-4018 GCA_044355055.1 Planctomycetota bacterium
GGGAAAGTCGACGGCGAGGATCGAGCCGTAGTGCATGCGGCCGCCGTGGCGATCGACCCACAGGCTCACGCCGTGCTCGGCGTGCTGCAGCCAGATGCGTCGGAAGAGCAGCCGAGATTGCTGCCAGTGCGTGCGCGACTTGTTGTCCGTCTCCTCGAACGAGCGGTTCAGCTCCGCCTCGGGCACGACGCGCACGCCGAGGTCGAGCAGCTCGATCTGCGAGCGGGTCATCGCGCGGTGCAGCGACTCGACGCGCAGCTCGAGCAGACCGGCGTCGACATGGCGCGGCAGCGCGCGCTCCAGCTTGCGATACCACGGGTGCGCTCGGATCGTCGCAGGCTCCACCGCGAGCTCCGCGGGATTTTCGAAGAGATAGCGGCCCGTGGTCGTGTGCGGACGTCGCCCTGCCGCACGCAGGGCGAGAAAGCCGAGCGCGGTGGACTCCAGTCGCTTGTGGCAGCGCGCGGTGCGCTTGAAGACGACCTTCGAGTCCGCGACGACGAACGCGCGCGCGTCGTGCAGTGGATTTTGGCTCACGCTGTCGCCGATCGCGCTCCACAAGTCCGCGTGCTCGGCGGGCGCGCGAAACACGCTGAAACCGAACGTCATCGGACCGAGCAGGGGACCGAGTCCCGCTTCGTCGACTCCGGCGTGGAGGGTGAGTCCGCCCACGGCGCGCGTCAGCTCGCGCTCGCGGGCGAGCTGCGCTTGCGCAGCGTGACCAGCAGGGTCACGGCCACGCTGCCTGCGACGAGCGAGATGAGCTGCGACGTCGACAGGCGCCCATCGAACCACACGCCGCGGATCGAGTCGCCGCGGAAGTTCTCGACCACGAAGCGCAGGGCGGCGTAGAGCGCGATGCCGATCAGTGCGACTTGGCCCTCGAACTTTCGGCGCCGGAGGCACCACAGACACACGCACGCCACGGTCAGGGCCTTGATCGACATCATGGGCTGCGTCGCCCACAGGAGCTTGCCCGCGTTCTCCGCACCGAACAGGCTATGTTCGGGCAACGGGTCCGGGACGCGCAGCGTGAGAGGAAAGGGCAGGCTCTGCCAGCGCTCGGGCACGACCGATCCGTAGTCGTCGCCGACGAGGAGGCAGCCGACGCGGCCGACGGCTTGGCCAAAGAACCCCGCGACGAAGCCACAGTCCGTGGCGTGCAGCACGCGCAGCTTGTGGCGCTTGGCGCACCACATGCCGCCGACCATTGCTCCCGCGAAGCCGCCGTACATCACGAGTCCGCCCTCCCAGACCGCGAAAATCGAGAGGGGATTGGAGAGGTACTCTTGGCCGGTCGGCGAGCCGCGGGCCACCTCGACCACGACGTACAGGAGCCGCGCGCCGATCACGACCCCGACGAGGATCCACATCGGGATCGCGCCGTAGCGCTCGAGGTCGCCCGCGCGATCCTTCGAGTCGCGCGTCACGAGCTTCAGAAACAGGTGCGAGCCGAGCAGGAAGCCCAGCGCGAGCATCACGCCGAAGGAGCGGATGGGGAAGTTCAGCCACGGGAGCTCGAACAGAATCGGGTGCATCGCGCTCGCGATTCTACGGATCGCGGTGCCCGAGTTGCACCGGACTTCAGCGCGCGAGCTCGGCGCGGCGCCGTGCGCGCCCCCGTTCGAGTGCCGCTGCGTCGAAGCCCACGGGCAGGAGCGACTCGAGCGGCTGCTCGACCTGCACGGCCCGCAGCCCCTCCTCGAAGCCGACGCCCACGCCCTCCGAGAAGTCCGAGTTCGCGCGGGCCATGAGTGCGGGAGCGAAGCGGGCCACCGCGTGCTCTTCGCTTCCGACGCCGCGGCGCAACGCGCGTCCGATCACGACGCCCGTGCCGCGGATGAAGTGGGGCAGCAGGGTCGGCTCGCTCGCAGCCAAGTCCGTCGCGAGCGCCTCGAGCTCGGCGAGCCGCGCCGGTAGGTCCTTCGCCATCGCGACCTCCCAGTCCGTCGCGAGCCCTTCGAGGGCGAAGCCCGCGAGCGGATCGCCCGCGGCCAGCCTCTCTCGCGCGACTTCGAGAATGCGTCGATCGAGTCGGCTGTAGACGCGCGCCTGATGACGGAACGTCGCGCCGATGCCGCGCGCGACTTCGGGGCGAGCGCGCTCGGGAAACTCGCCGAGGATGCTCCACAGCTCGGGGTCGCCGCCCTTGGCTTTGATGAGCCGTTGCATCGTGCGAACGCGGCCCATGCCGAGGTAAAGCTGTGCGCGGACATGCGGTGGGTACGCATCGGCCATCGCGCACGCCTCGGCGATGCTGTAGCCGTTGCGCGGCGTGAGCAATTGGTTTGCGGTCTGCTTGACGTTGAAGCCGTCGTAGTGCGCGCCGAGGTTCGTGTGCGAGAAGCTCCAGTCCGCGAGAGCGGCGCTGAAAGTTCCGGCGGCGAGCGCGGGAGCGAGCACGGCGAGCCTCAGGACGGTGCTCGGAAGCCGCCAAGCACCGAGCGCGATCACGAACGTCGCGTAGAAGAGGTGCGTGTTGAAGTAGCGGTAGCCCTCGGCCTCCATCGGTGGCTCCTTGGGCTGGATCTCCAGACCGCTCGTGGCGTACGCCAGCGCGGTCAGGGGCAAATAGGCGCACAAGAGCGCGGCCAGCGCGTCATCGAAGCGAGCTGCGTCCGTCGACACACGTCCGAGTGCGCCGCGCGCGAGCAACTTCAAGCCGCTCCAGGCGGCGGGCACGAGGAGCGCGTAACCCGAGAGGAACGCGAGCAAGAAAAGCCAGCGCGCCAGCGTGCCCGGAAGCGGACCGAAGTCGCGGAACTGCGTCGCGGCGAGCAGGTGCTCGCCCGCGAACTCGCGCAGCCGTGCGGCGACGAGTCCGAGGTCCGTCCCCGAGCCTTCCTTCGAGAACTTGTTTTGCAGGAACTCGAAGCCGCGCCAGCCGGTCCAGATGTTGAGTGCGACGAGCGGCGCGACACCGAGCGCGAAGCCGGGCGACAGCGCGAGCGCATCGCGCAGGGAGGCCCGTGGACCGCGCAGTCCGAGGTGCACCAAGGCGAGGAGCAGCAGCGTCGAGAGCGCGCCCAAGAACACGAAGGCCGCGAAACCCCAAGCGACGCCCGTGGCGAAGAGGCGCACGGTGCTCACACCGCGACGATGCATCGAGAAGGTGCACCACAGCGCGAGTGCGTTGAAGGCGAGCGTCTCGAAGTGGTTGCCCGAGGCGTACGTCGAGTACTTGACCAGCGTCGTGGGGCCGAGCGCGAACAGGAGTGCCGCCGCTGCCGCCGCGCGCTCGCCCGCGCTGTCGCGCACGATGAACCAGAGCGCGACGAGCGCGAGCGCTCCAAGGGTGAGTGGTACGAGCTTGAGCGCGAGATACGTGGGCCCTAGCAGCGCATAGGAAGGCCCGGCGAGCCAGCCTGTGAGCAATTGGCCCGCCGCGTTGTCGTACACACGCGAGACCGGAAGCCCGCCCTCGACTCCGCTGAGCAGCGGGAGCGTTCCCATCGGGAATAGCTCGTACTGCGGCATCGTGAACTCGTCGAAGTTCGTACCGAGCAGGAGGGCGCGCAGCGCGACGTAGGCGAAGAGCGCCAGCGCGAGTCCGAGCCAGCCTTGGCGCGTGATCGGCATGCTCTACAGCTTTCCGCGCAGGGCCATCCAACGCAATTGCAGCACGGTGATGTAGCCCTTGAGCAGGATGCGCAGCGTCAGCGTCGACTCGCCGCGCTGCCGTTCGATGAACTCGATGCCGACCTCGGCGATGCCGATTTTCTCGCGGGCGGTCTTGAAGAGCAGCTCCTGCACGATCGCAGGGCCCTTCGAAAAGGTGTCTCGCACGCGGATGCGCTCCAAGGTGGAGCGGCGCCAGCAGCGGAAGCCGGAGTTGCAGTCCCGGACCGGCACGCCGAGCAAGATGCGGATGTACAGGTTCGCGGCGAGCGTGATCAGTCGACGCAGCGCTCCGCGCTCGTCGTCGCTCCCGCCCTTCACGGCGCGCGAGCCGAGCACGAGACCGACCTCGCGCGCGGGATCCAACAGGCGCTCGACGAGTGCGGGCACGAAGCGCGGC
>JBIKYW010000364.1:0-4017 GCA_044355055.1 Planctomycetota bacterium
CGCCGGAGTCGCAACGTGCGTCAGTTGTCACGGCAGTCACGACGTGCTGAGGGTCGACGATCCGCTCTCGCCGACGCATCCGCGGCGCCAGCCGGAGACCTGTGGCGAGTGTCACTCCGATGCGGAGCGCATGGTTGTCCATGGACTTCCGGCGGATCAGGCGACGAGCTTCCGGCAGTCGGTCCATGGTGACGCGCTGTTCGAGAGGTCGCAGAGCGCAGCGCCCTCGTGCGCGAGCTGCCACGGCTCGCACGGCGCGCTGCCCCCGCGAGTGGGGGAGATTGAAGGCACCTGTGGCGGTTGCCACAGCGTCGTTCAGGAGTACTACGAGCGAAGCCCGCACGCGCGCGCAGCTGGGGCCAAGGCTCCGGTGACGTGCACGGCGTGTCATGGCGATCACGGTGCGCGCCAGCCGTCGACGGAGATGTTCGTAGGTTCCGTGGAGGGTAGCTGCGTAGCGTGTCACTCGGAGGAAACGGACAAGGGCTTCGCCGTTGCGCGCAGGCTCGACTCCGACGTACGGAAGCTCGAGGCCACGATTCGCGGTGCTGACGGCGCGATCGCGGCTGCGGCCGAGCGTGGGCTGTTTCTTGGAATCGAACGCGGCTATCTCGAAGAGGCGCGTGGGTTGCTCGTGCGGGCTCGAACGATGACGCACACGCTCGACCCTGACGCGCTCGATGACGTGCTCAATCGCGGTCAAGCCATGGTGGATCAGACCCTCGAGAACCTCGCGACCAAGAATCGAATCTTCCGCGATCGCAAGATCTTCACGGCGATCTTCTTTGCGGTCTCGATCGCCTTCGCAATCGCGCTCTCCATGCATGCCCACGAACTCGTGGGCAAGTGGAAGCGTGGAGGAGTCGGCGGATGAAGTTCCGTGTCGCAGCGGGTCGCGCGTGGGACCGGATGGTGACGTGGGCAGGGCGACTGTTCGTCCTCGGTCTCTTCGGCACAGCCGGGCTTACCGCCGTCACGTACACGGCGATCCACCACACGGCGCAGCCAGACTTTTGCAACTCGTGCCACATCATGGAGCCGTACTTCGCTTCGTGGCAGAAGTCCGCGCACGCCAGCGTCGGCTGTATCGAGTGCCACTACGAGCCTGGCTCGGTCGAGACTCTGGAAGGAAAGTTCAAGGCGCTCTCGCAGCTCGCGAAGTACGTCACTCGGACGCAGGGAACCAAGCCTTGGGCCGAAGTGAGCGACTCGAGCTGCATGCGCTCAGGTTGCCACTCCGTGCGACTCCTCGACGGGCCCGTCGCATTCGGGCAGATCGACTTCGACCATCGCCATCACCTGCTGGAGAGCCGTCGAGGCCGTCGCCTGCGCTGCACGTCGTGCCACTCGCAGGTGCAGCAGGACGAGCATGTGTCGGTCGACAAGTCGGTCTGCTACATGTGCCACTTCATGCCGGACGCGGAGGGCGAGCGCGTCGCCGAACTCTCGGACTGCGAAAAGTGCCACGGTGCGCCGGAGCAGGAGGTCGTCGTTGCGGGTCGGCTCTTCGATCACTCGGGCTACGTCGCGCGCGGCGTCGACTGCAAGGAATGTCACGATCCCGTCGTCGAGGGCGATGGACGCGTGCGACGGGAGCGTTGCCACTCTTGCCACGGCGAGGCCGGTCACATTGAGCGCATCGGTGAGACGGCCTTCATGCACGAGATGCACGTCACCGAGCACAAGGTCGAGTGCTTCGAATGCCACGACGAGATCCGCCACGGGCTCCTGCCGGTCGAGTTGCCGAAGCCGACGAAGAAGGAAGGCTGCGGTAGCTGCCACGAAAGCACGCACGACGCCGCGAGCAAGTTGTACGCCGGTGTCGGCGCCGTCGGGGTTGCATCGAATCCCAGCCGCATGCATGAGACGCGTGTGACCTGCGATGCGTGCCATACGGGACGGTCCAAGGATCTGGTGTCTTTGCGGGATGGGGCGGAGGCGCATCACGGAGCGCTCGCCCACAGCGGCATGGTCGCGGCTGCGGGCAACATCGATTGCATCCACTGTCATGGGCCCGAGTACGACGGGATGTTGGCCGAGTGGCAGGGCGCTGTTTCTGCGCAGCTCTCACGGCTCGGCCCCGCCATCGCGGAGTTGAAGGTGGCGCTCGGCGAAGATCGCGCGAGTGCAGCCGCGACGGACGTGGTCGAGGCGGAACAAAACTACTTGCTCGTCTCGCTCGACGGCTCGAAGGGCGCGCACAACGTCACCTATGCGCTCGATGCGCTGCGGGCGGCGGCGGAGCGTGTCGATCGGGCTCGTGCCGCGCTCTCTCGCGCCGATGGCGCAAGCGCCGCGGCGGGTTTCCCCTTCGCAAGCGCGGAAGGCTGCACGTCCTGTCACGCCGCGATCGGACTCGAGGCACAACTGTCCAAGGCCGAGCGCGCCTTCCCGCATCGCAAGCACCTCGCGGACGGAATGCAGTGCTCTGCGTGCCACAGCGTCGCGGAGCACGGCAAGCCCGCATTTCCACGCAACGAGTGCTCGACGTGCCACCACCAGGAGAATGAGCGCTTCGACGTGAGCGAGTGCTCTCGCTGCCACACTGCGCAGGACTCCATGCTTCGCGGCACGCTTTCCCACCTCTCGGAGCCCAAGCCCGGGACCATGGGCGAAATGGAATGCTCGGAGTGTCACGGAGAGGCGCCATCGATTCTCCGGCCAAAGCCGCAGATGTGTGTGCTCTGCCATGAGGCCGGGTACGACGAAATGTCGCGGAATTGGGGTGCGGAGCTCGAAACGCTCGCAGGCCGCGTACGTGCCGCGTTGGATGCTCCGGGCTCGACCTCCGATGCGCTGGCCCGAGCTCGAAGGGCGCTGGCGGCCGTGGATGCCGACGGTAGTCACGGCGCTCACAACTTCGAGCTCGCCAAAACGCTCTTGGAGGACGCGCTACGCGCGCTCGCCGAACACTGAGAATCCCCAGCGTCGGCGGAAGCCGACACAGGAGCGCTCGTCATGAAGCTCCGCATGTACCTTCGAAACTTGAGCCTTGGGATGAGCTTCGCTGCTGCGGTGCTCGGTGCTAGGACTGCGCACGCGCAGGTCGAGGACAAGGTCTGTCAGCTCTGCCACTCCGAAGTGAAGGCCAGTCCTGCGAACCCCGTCGCGCATGGATCCCTTGGCTGCACGGACTGCCACATGGATCTAGCGGCTTGGGATCCCGAGCAGGAAAGCGAGCACGCGGAGAAGCTGGGTCCGGTGCCGTGCGCGACATGCCACGCGACGCAGGCAGCGGATCTCGCGTCGGGAGTGCATCGCGACTGCAAGGGATGTCACGGTGTCGAGCACTTCCAGCCGCGCCGAGACTCGCTCGCTGTCGCGTCGCTGCGCGAGCGTGACAGCGCCACATGTTCGACGTGCCATGCGCCCGCCGGAGAGGAGTTCGAGTCGTCCGTTCACCACGCAGCACTCGCGCGCGGTGAAGCGGATGCACCCGGTTGCGTTCAGTGCCACGGAGCGCACGATGTGCTTCCAGCGAGCGCGCGGGCGTCCACGGTACATCCTTTGAACCTGCCCGAGACTTGCGAGCGCTGCCATAGCTCGGAAGAGTCCAAAACGAGTCACGCGCCCGGCGGCGCACGCATCGAGCAGTACGAGACGGGAGCGCATGGTCAAGCCTTGCGCAAGGATGGCCTCGTCGTCTCCGCCACGTGTGCTTCCTGTCACGGAGGCCACTCGGTGCTTGCCACGGAAGACCCTGCTGCGCCGACGGCGCGACGCAACGTGCCGGAGACGTGCGGGAAGTGCCACCTCGGCGTATTGGAGACCTATCTCGAAGGTGTGCATGGCGCGGCCTTCTCCCGAGGTGAAGTCGATGTTCCGGTGTGTACCGACTGCCATAGCGAGCACGGTGTCTCGGCCACGCAGAGCCGTTCGTCTCATGTTTCCCCGTCTCTTGTTGCAGAGACCTGCGCGCGTTGCCACGGCGACGACGAGTTCGCGGCGAGACACGATCTCAAGTCGGACGTGAATCTCTCGTGGGGCAGTTCCTATCACGGCATCGCGAAGGCACTC
>JBIKYW010000365.1:0-4002 GCA_044355055.1 Planctomycetota bacterium
CAGCGCGCGCCGCCCGAACTCGTTGCCTTGCGGATCGAGCACGCTGAGAGCGCTCGTGAACTGCACCTTGCCGACGCCCGCACCGCTCGCAGCCAGCGCAGCGCGCCACGGAGCATCCGCAGCCTCGAACTCCACGGCGGCGTGGCACGTATCGAGGCAGATTCCGAGGTACCGCGCGATCGCCGCGAGCGACTCGGGCTGCGCCTCGCGCAGCAGCTTCTCGCGCGCGAAGACCTCCGCGAGCTCGGCGCAGCTCTCGGTGAGCGAGCGCGGCTCGGGCTCGATCGAAAGCAGGATGCGCGTCCCCTGCTCGCGCTCGATGCGCGCGAGCTGCGTCGCCACGGCCACCCAGTTGGCGAAGACGGTTCGACGCGTGGAATCGAGCTCGACCGCCAGCACGCGCGACGAGTGGGCGCCGGTGTGCGTGCTGATCGAGATGTGGCGCTCGGGTCCCAAGTCCGGCGACAGGCGCGCGGCGACCTGCGCGACATCGAGCGTGTACTGCAGCCGCGTCCCGTCCCACCACTCGGGCGCGAACACGCCCTCCTTCAGGCCGATGTGCGCGAACCCACCGTAGGGAAACGCATTGAACGTCGACGGATCGAGCCCGTGGGCGCCGAGCCAGTGACGCAGCTCGCGCAGCCGCTCCGCGTCGCTCGAGAGCGCGCGGGCCAGCGTCGCGGGCAGGTACATGCCGACCGAAAACTCACGGCCGGGCGCGATGCGGGCGTGCAACGGCTCGGTGATGCGCTCGAGGCCCTCGTACAAGCCCTCCAGCGAGTCCGCCGGATGCAAGTTCAGGCAGTACGAGAGCCGCACCGTTCGGCCCTCGTGCGCGGGATGGCGCAGCAGCATCGAGCGCCCTGACCCCGCTCAGGGGAGCGCGAGGCCTTCGTCGACCAAGAGGACCGGAATCCCGTCGCGGACGGGGTAGACGACCTTGCCATCTTGGCGCACCAGCGCCTCGACGAGCTTCTCGGTCACCGCGCGGCCGCCGCGATTGCGCGCCTGCCCCCCGGCGAGCCAAGCGTTCACCTTGGCGAGCAGTGCGGCATCGGCGACGGCGAGCCCTTGGTGGGTCTCGGGGCAGGCGAGGATCTCGAGCAGGTCTTTGTCGATCACGGGTTCCTCATTCGGTGCGGCGGACGCGGGGCGCGAGCGCACGCAGGGTGTACCAAGAGCCGCCGCGCGGGGCGAGCCCCTCCTCGCACGTGAACCATGCCCACCCGCCATCGTTGACAGCCTCTCGCCTCGCGTGGTGGAGTCCGTCGACGTGCTCGCCTTCCTCTTCGTCCTACTGACCGCAGATCTCAGCTTGCCCGCCGGACCGGCGGCCCGCGCCTGGGCCCGCGTCGAACCGGGCAATCCCGCGATCGAGCTTCCGGCCCGCTGCGCCTCCGCGGCGTATCCGCGCCACTGGGATTCCGAGCAGGGCTGGCGCGCCTGGGCGGAGCGCCTCGGCGAGCTGCGCGCCAGCGCAGCGCCCGATCCCGCTCGCAGCGCCGAGCTCGCGCTCAGTGCGCTCTCACAGGGTCGCGGCGAGGACGCGTGGCATCACTTTTCCGCGCTGTCGGGACACCCCGAGTGGTGCAAGGCCCTCGCGCCCTATCTCGTCGTCGGCGGGCCCCGTTTCTCTCTCGACGACGGCGCTCTCTTCGCACCGGCGCTGCCGCCGCTCTCGGGCCCGCCGAACGAGCGCATCCTCGGCACCGGTCGCCTCGAGCCGCGCGAGTGGTGGCTGCGCGGGATCGAGATCGGCAAGGCGCGCGTCGACGTGCAGTTCGCCGTCGAAACCACAGGCCTGAAGCTCGTGTTCCACCACTTGGGCGGCGGCGATGCGCGCTTGCGCGTCGTGTTTCCCGAGCCCTTGGACATGGAGTTCGGCTCGGTCTACGTCGACTGGGAGCGCGAGCCACAGGCCGGTGGCGAGCACGAAGTTCTGATCGCGCCCGAAGTCCCGATCCTCGAGGTGTTCGCCTCTCTGAAGCCCGTCCAGCGCCGCTGGCCGACCGCGCTGCCGCCCGAGCTCGACGCGCGTGCGAAGGAGCGCGGCTTCGAGATTCTCGTGGGCGACGCCGACGCGACCAAGCCGCGCGCGAGCGGTCTCGCGCTCGCGCTCACGGCTGCGACGGGCTTGTCCGCCCGCGTGGTTCCTGCGAGCAAGCTCCCTGCTCCGGGCGAGCCGCGCGGCATCGCGCTCGAGTTCGCCCACGGCCCAGAGCGGGCACGCAAGCTGCGAGGCGTGCTCTCTGCGCTCGAGCAGTACGCGCAGCTGCGCTGAGTCGCGCGCGCCGCGGGAACTCGCGGAGCGGGGTGGAATCCGCGAGGAAATGCGGGCTACGCTGCGTGGCATGAGTTCCTCCCTGTACGTCGAGAATCGCCGTCGGGCGCTCGCAGCCCTCGAAGCCCGCGGCGCCGCCGCGCTGGTGTTCACGAACCGCTCTAAGACCCGCAACCACGACGCCGAGTTCCGCTTCCGGCCCGACAGCGATTTCTGGTGGCTCACGGGCTTCGGTGAGCCCGAGAGCGCGCTCGTGCTGCTCCCTCCGGCGGAGGGCAAGCCCGCGCGCAGCGTGCTGTTCCTGCGCGAGCGCAATCGCGACGCGGAGATCTGGAGCGGTCGCCGACTCGGGCCCGAGCGCGCCTGCGCGCAGCTCGAGGTCGACGAGGCCCACCCATTCACCGAGCTCGAAAAGCGCCTGCCCGAGCTGCTCAAGGAACACTCCAAGCTCGTCTACCGCGCGGGCCTCGACGAGGCGCGCGACCGCGAGGTGTTCGGCGTCTTGACGCGCCTGCGCGCCCTCGCGCGCCAGCCGAGTCCCGTGCCGACCGAGCTGCTCGATCCCGCGCTTATTTTTCACGAACTGCGGCTCTTCAAGTCGAGCGGCGAGCTCGACGAGATGCGCCGCGCGGCCCATCACACGGCGGCGGGCCACTTGGCGGCGATGCGCTCTGCGCGCGCGGGCATGAACGAGCGCGAGATCGAGGCCCTCGTCGAGTACGAGTTCCGCCGCAACGGAGCGAACGGCTGCGCCTACACCTCGATCGTTGCGGGCGGCGCCAACGCCTGCATCCTGCACTACGTCGAGAACGACCAGCCGCTGCGGGACGGCGACCTCCTGTTGATCGACGCGGGAGCGGAGAGCGCGTACTACGCCTGCGACATCACCCGCACGTTTCCCGTGAACGGCCGCTTCTCACCGGAGCAGCGCGCCTTGTACGAAGTCGTGTTGCAAGCGCAGCTCGATGCCATCGAACTCACGCGCCCCGGCACGCGCTTCGACGCCGTCCACCGCCGCGCGCTGCAGACGCTGGTCGAAGGCCTGTGTCGGCTCGGCCTCCTGCGGGGCAGCGTCGAAGACGCGCTGAAGTCCGAGAGCTATCGCCGCTTCTACATGCACCGCACGAGCCACTGGCTCGGTCTGGACGTCCACGACTGCGGCGCCTACGTGGTCGAGCGCGAGTCGCGGCTCCTCGAGCCCGGCATGGTGCTCACGATCGAGCCGGGAATCTACGTGGCAGAGGACGACGACACCGTCGACGCGCGCTGGCGCGGGATCGGCATTCGCATCGAGGACGACGTGCTCGTCACCGCGGCGGATCACGAGGTTCTGACGGCCGCCGTGCCGAAGTCTCTCGCGGACGTCGAGCGCGCCTGCACGCGCTAGGCCCGCGACCGCGGCCTCGGTGCGCGTTGCGGTGCGGAAAGAGCGGCAGGTCGGCCGCGCCTGTGCGCCGCCGACCTGCCGTGAGTGGTGCCCTCACAAGGGCTCGAACCTTGGACCCGCTGATTAAGAGTCAGCTGCTCTACCAACTGAGCTATGAGGGCATCGAGGAGCCGTTTCCGGTGCCTCGAAGGGCAGAGAGGATAGCGCCGACGGGGCGTCGGTCAAGCCCCTGCGCTGGTGCGCGGGGTCGTCGAAGGAGAGAGGGGTGAGCGCGGTAGGACTCGAACCTACGACCAGCTGGTTAAAAGCCAGCTGCTCTACCGACTGAGCTAAG
>JBIKYW010000036.1:0-12894 GCA_044355055.1 Planctomycetota bacterium
AGGCGGCGGCGATCCCGAGCTCGTCGACCGATTGCTGCACCCCGACGGACTCCCCGATCTCGAGGACGAGCGCGGGCGCGGGCTGTACCTCATGACGCTGGAGTGCGACTCGGTCGAGGTGCGTCGCAGCGACGACCTGCTCGGTTTGTGTCTGACCGCACGGCGTGCGCTCGGGGCGCGCTGACGTCGTGGACCGCGCCGCCGAGGCGCTCGCGCCGTCGTCGATCCTGAGGCGAGCGGGCGAGGTGCTGCTCGGGTTGCCTCGCGTGGGCGCGTGGCTCTTGTGCGCGGGCTGGTACGGAGGAATCACGTGGCTCAGCGCGCGTCCCGGCGATGCGGAGCCGAGCCCTTGGTGGCTGAGCGTGCTTTCCAACGGAGCGCATGCGCCGCTCTTTGGACTCTTGGCGTGCTGGCTCACGTTGCTACTTCCGCGCTCGGATGGCTGGCCGCACCTCGATCGAAGTCGGCGGATGCTCGTGTGCACCGTGATCGCGCTGTGTGGGGCGGTCGACGAATGGCACCAGTCGCACACGCCCGGTCGTGACATGTCGGTCCTCGACCTGTGGACGGATGTCGCCGGAGCCGCGATCTCGCTGGAGCTCGTCGCGTACTCGGCGCGCCGAGACGGCGCGCGACGCGGCTTGGGGATTCGCCTCGCCTCGGCCGCCGGAGTCTCGCTCGCCTGCGGGGCGCTGGCCACGTTCCTGCCGCGTTGCTTCCCGGGCGTCGGCTGGTTCTAGTAGTCGCGTGACCGACCAACGCGACAACTACAAGAGCCCGCTTTCGACCCGCTACTCCAGCGCCGCGATGCGGCAGAACTTCTCCGATCAGAAGAAGTTCGGGACGTGGCGGCAGCTGTGGGTCGCGCTCGCGCGGGAAGAGCGCGCACTCGGCCTCGCGATCAGCGCCGAGCAGGTCGCCGAGCTCGAGGCGCAGGCGGGCCACATCGATTTCGCGGCCGCGGACGCCTACGAGAAGAAGCTGCGGCACGACGTGATGGCTCATGTACACGCCTACGGCGACGTTGCGCCGAAGGCGCGCGCCATCATCCACCTCGGCGCGACGAGCTGCTTTGTCACCGACAACACCGAGCTGATTCAGATGCGCGACGGCCTGCGCATCTTGCGCAGCCAGTTGGTCAGCGTGATCGACCAACTCGCTCGCTTTGCGCGCGAGCACCGCGCACTTCCGACGCTGGGCTTCACGCACTACCAGCCCGCGCAGGCGACCACGGTCGGCAAGCGCGCGACCCTTTGGATTCAGGATCTCGCTCAGACGCTCGAAGAGCTCGACCACGCGGAGGCGACGCTGCGCTTCCGCGGCATCAAGGGCGCGACGGGCACGCAGGCTTCGTTCCTCGAGCTCTTCGACGGCGACCACGCCAAGGTGCGCGAGCTCGACCGCCGCATCACGGCGGCGTTCGGCTTCGAGCGCACGTTCGGTGTCACCGGTCAGACCTATCCGCGTCTCGCGGATTTCCGCATCGCGCAGGTGCTCTCGCAGATTGCGCAGGCGGCGCACAAGTTCGCGACGGACGTACGGCTGCTCTCCAATCGAAAGGAGCTAGAAGAGCCCTTCGAAGACAAGCAAATCGGCTCTTCCGCGATGCCTTGGAAGCGCAACCCGATGCGCTCCGAGCGGATGTGCGCGCTCGCGCGTTTCGTGATGAGCCTGCTCGACAATCAGGCGCACACCGCGGCCAACCAGTGGTTCGAGCGCACGCTCGACGACTCGGCGAACCGTCGTCTCGCCGTGAGTGAGATGTTCCTCGCGACTGACGCGATCCTGCAGATCTACCTCAACGTGTCGGCCGGCCTCGTCGTGTATCCGGGCGTGGTGCGGCGCAACCTCGACGAGGAACTGCCCTTCCTCGCGAGCGAGCACCTGATGATGGAGGCTGTGAAGGCGGGCGGCGACCGACAGGAGATTCACGAGGCGATCCGCGTTCACGCACGCGAGGCGGCGCGCGTCGTGAAGATGGAGGGCGGCAAGAACCCGCTGCGCGATCTGCTGCACTCGGATCCGGCGTTTGCCAAGGTCGCTCACCGCATCGACAGCCTGCTCGACCCGGCCCGCTACGTCGGTCGTGCTCCGCAGCAAGTCGACGAGTACCTCACGGAGGATGTCGCGCCGCTCCTCGCGCGCCACGCCGCGCTGCTCGGTGCCAAGGGCAAGGTCGAGGTCTGAGCGAGCGTCAGCGCGCGAGCGACGGAACGTCGCGGTCGAGCGCGCTGCGCAGGCGGGCGAGCGCTGCTGCGGCCTCGACGCCGAGCGGCGCGTCCAGCAGGTTGCGCTGCTCGAACCAGTCGCTGCTCGCTGTCTCGGTTGCGAGATCGAAGAGCTCCTCCTCGACGCGGACTTCGTCGCGCTCGCGCGTCGTGAAGCGCAGGAGCTTGTAGCGCGTATCGCGCACGGCCTGCGCGTGGCGGCGAAGGCTGGGCGACGCAGAAGGCGGCTCGAAGTTGGGATGGAAGAGCTCGGTGTACGCGAGGTCGCGGACTTCGCTTGCTTCGCCGCGTAGGAGCGGAACGAGCGAGCGCGAGTCCTGTGCGACTTCGGACGCGAGCTCGCCCCCTGCGAGCTCGACGAACGTCGCAAACAGGTCGTTCATCTCGACGAGTGCGCCGCAGGCGCTGCCGCGCACGGACTGCGGCACGAGCGGAGAGCGCACGATCATCGGAACTCGGCAGCCGCCCTCATAGAGCGTGCCCTTGCCTCGATCGGCATCGAAGGGCGCTGCGAGGCCGCGCGACTCCGTGCCGTTGTCGCCGAGGAACACGACCGTCGTGTCGCGCCCATCCACCGCTTGCAGCAGGCGACCGATCTGTCGATCGAGGTCGCCGACCATCTCGCGGAGTCGGTCAGGAAAGCCCGTGCTGTGCGCTGCTTCGGCCACCGGAGGCAGCGCATGCACCGGCGCGTGCGCGGCGTTGTAAGACACGTAGAGGAAGAAGGGCTCCGGCAGCGCGCCGAGCAGCGCGATCGCGTCGTCGGTCGTGTCGGTGGTCGGATAGTTGTCCGCAGGCGGGACCTGCATCGCCTCGACGATGGGCGCGTCGTCCGCGCGGGGCAGCGCGAAGCCGCGCGACGGTGCGACGCTCAGCGTCTTCTCCCAGTTGTAGTAGCCCGCGCGCCGCCCTGAGTCGTCGGGCGCCTGCAGATTGAACATCGAGCCGGCGTAGTAGCCGAACCACGTGCCCGGGGGCTCGCCCAGAGGATGGTGGGGGAACTGCGCGAGCGTGCGGGCATCGCCGAGGTGCCACTTGCCGACGGCCGCACTCGCGTAGTGGGCGGGGGACTCGCGCAGGGCTTGCGGCAAGAGTTGGGCTTCGAGCGAGAGCCCGACGTTCACGCCCCCGCGTTCGTCGTCGTGAGCCTTGATGACCGAGCCGATGCCGTTGTGATGACTGCGCAGTCCCGTGAGAAGTCGCGCGCGACTGGGGGTGCAGGCGGGGGCGGACCACGCCTGCGTGAACATCACGCCCTGCGCTGCAAGCTCGCGATCGATGCAGGGCGTCGCCGCGGGAGAGCCCGCGGCGCGGCCGCGCGTGCGCCAGTGCTGCTCGTACGCCCCGATCAAGTCACAGCCGACGTCGTCGACGACGATCACGACGACGTTGCTGGCGCGCGGCACCGGCGTCGATGGGGATGCGCAGCTCGCGACAGCAGCGAGAAGCGCCGCGGAATAGCCGCGTGCGAATCTAACTTGGGTAGGGGGAGTGCTCATCTGCATCAGCGCAGCCGCACCAGCCACTTCTTGTCCGCCACAGGCTCGGCGATGAGCCCTGCGCGTTGCAGCACCGCAGCGGCGCCCGTTACGCGATCCATCGTGAGGTCGAGGTACACGCCCGCGCCGGAGCGCACGAGCGCGACGATCTCCGCGGGGTTTTCGACGGCCGTGATGCTCACGGGGTCGATCCCACCGCCGGCCAAGAGTCCTGCGCAGCGTCGGTCGAGCGCGTCCTTCGGCGCAGGCTGTGGATTCGCGATGCGCTGCGGCGCGGCGATTCCGTTGGCGTAGGGCACGGCGCGACTGGCGGGGATCACGCGACGCTTCGTGCCGCGCAGCAGATAGGGTTCGAGGAACACGGGGTCGATCGCGGAGATCACGACTGCGTCCTCCGGCGTGAGGCGGGCGAGCGCGTTGGCGGTGCTGCGGCGGCCGGGAAGCATGTCCTGCGGCGGCGCGGGCCAGATCGCGAGAGGGAGCAGGACGCCGAGCCCGGCCCACGCGAAGCGCGTGCTCGACTCGGGCAGGCAGCGCGCGAGCGCGGACGCACCGAGGATGCAGCCGATCGCGACGAGCAGCAGGTGGAAGCGCTCGTCGATGTAGTAGTAGCGGAGATGGAAGAGCGAGATCGGTAGCGACGCTGCGAGGCACGCGACGACGATGGGGCGCAGCTCGCGAGCGCGCCAGAGCAGGGCGCAGCCGAGCGCGAGAGCTGCGAGGGGCAGCGCCATGTGCCAAGACGTGAAAACTGCGAGGTTCTCCGCGAGGTAGCCCCACGAGAAGGTGAGCTCGGGGTAGTCGTAGGGGACCGGAACCCAGAAGTGATAGCCCGTGCGGAGCGGGTCGCCGAAGGCGTGTGCGTTGAAGGCGAAGGTTGCGAGGGCGACGACGGCGGAGGGTGCGACGAGCATGACAGCGGCGCGCAGCGGACGCGGATGCGAGAGCGCGAGGAGTAGCGCCGGTGCGAGGGTGGCGAGGTAGACGAAGCGCAGCGCGAACGCGAGTGCGGCCAAGACTCCGACAAGAGCAAGTCGCAGCGCGCTGGCATCGCGTCGACTCGTCAGCGCGCACCCCAGCGCCATCAAGCCGAGCGCGAGGCTCGGCACGTCGGTCATGATCTCGCGCGACCAGCGCTCGAAGGTCGGATGCAGGAGGAGCGCGACGCCCGAGGCGAGCGCGGCCCACGGACCCGCGAGTCGATGGGCGAGCAGAAAGCCCACGCTGAGCGCGGCCAGCGCGAGTGCGAGCTCGACGTAGATCGCGTTTCCAAGCTCGCTGCCCGCGACGGCATAGAGCGGCGCGAGGAACAGCACGGGGAAACCGGGGGAGACGTTGGGCGCGTAGCGACGTCCCTCGACCTCGATGTCGAACGTGCCGAGCTCGGCGAGACGCTGCGCGCTCGTGGCGTACTCCAGAGCATCGGGGACCACAGCGAGGTTCGAGGCGTGGAACGCGGGCAGGTGAAGTCGCAGCGCCGCGACCGCGAGCAGGGCCGCGAGCAACACCCAGCCGCGCGCTCCGAGCGGGCGCGGCGCCATGTCCGGCAAGGTGATGCAGGCGCGCAGCGTGTCCGTCGGAGAGGGCATGGGGGTGGGCGGCGATCCTACGCAGGAGAGCTACGTTCGGCCCTGTGAGGGACGAAACGGACTCCGTGGACGGCTCGGGGGAAGCTCGGGTCTCGGATGGTCCCGCACGTGGGAACAACTTTCCGGATTGAAACTTGCCCCCGAGTCCCATACGCGGCTTTCTGACCGCACGGAGCGCGTTCTCGGCTCACTCTGTGGGACGCGGGCCTACGCGCCCGTGCCCTCCACCGAACCCGACCTACCGTTCCCCACGTCTTCCGACCGATGAAGCGGGGACCCTGCCGGACTCCGGCTCTCCCCCCCAACGCTCCAACACTCCAGAGTTCACCGTGACCGCCCCCGGAATCCCCAACGAGTTCGTGCTCTCGACCTCGTGCTTTGGGACGAGGCTTCGGACCATCGAGGACCAAGCCTTCGCCGCCGTGGCGATGGGGTTCCGCAAGATCGAGATGGGGCAGGCGGACACTCCGCCGACGCTCAACGGCTTCGCCGACTCGCACCGCGAGACGGGGATCCGCGTCACCTCCGTGGTGTCGGGCTGCCTGAAGCCTTCGACCGAGCGCCCGGCCTGCCAGCTGCTCTCGTCCTCGAACGCGGAGGAGCGCGAACAGGCGATCGGCTCGGTGCGCCGTCACATGCAGCTTGCCCAGAAGATGCTCGCGCCCGTCGTGGTGCTGCGCGGTAGTTCGGTGGCCGACACGAAGCTGCGCCAAGAGGCGGAGACGCTCAACGTCGAGCTCCACCGCGACGGACTCTCGGAGGAGCTCGCCGAGAAGATCCGCGACTATGTCCACCGCGTGCAGAAGAAGGGCCAGCGCCAGCTCGAGCACCTCTGCCGCTCCCTGCACCAGCTTCTGACCGAGCTCCCCCAGACCAAGCTCGCCATCGAGCCCGGCCTCCACATCGACGACCTGCTCAGCTTCGAGGCCATGGGCTGGGTCCTCGACGACCTTCAGGGCAAGGGCATCGGCTACTGGCACGACGTCGGCCGCATCCACATGCGCCAGAAGTCCGGCCTGCCCGGGCAAGGCCAGTGGCTGGAGGCCTACGGCGGCCGCATGGTCGGGATCCACCTGCAGGACGCCGCCGACAACGAGTACCAGATGCCTCCCGGCACCGGCGAGGTCGACTTCCGGCTGGTGGGGGAATACACCCCGAAGACGGCCCTGAAGGTCCTCGAGATCGATCAAAAGCACGGCCGCACCGAGATCCTCGGGGCCGTCCAGTTCCTCAACGGGAAGGGCTTCTAGCCCCTCTCGGCCGGAGGGCCTTCGGGCGGGGGCTTGCCAAGCGCCTTCCCGTCGCTATCCTCCTCATCCCTCGCAGCCCTCCCAAGGGCGGCGAGACCTGACAACCTGCGGGCGTAGCTCAGTGGTAGAGCGCCACCTTGCCAAGGTGGATGTCGAGGGTTCAAATCCCTTCGCCCGCTCCAATCAGCCGGTGGCGAGCGGCTGCGTCGAGGCCCCCAGAGCGGGGCTTTTTTCGTTTCTCGGAGCTCGCGTGGCGATTCGTCGGGGATTGGACCCGTGGTCCGCCCCCGATGCGGATGTGTCGCAGACGACCGCTAGGCTTACGTGGCTGTCATGAACCTGGCGGCCTGAGGGTCGTTTCATCGCGGCGAGCTCGCCAGATCCCCGCTCCGAAGTCCGGCCCCACTATGCCCCTCCTCCCCCTGCTGCTCGTCCTGCCCGCGCAGGACATCACCCAGACCGTCGTCACCGCCCCGCGCGCCGGCCGCACCGCGACCGCCCCGGGCATCTCGGAGCAGGTGATCACCGCCGAGGAGCTCGCCGCCACGGGTGAGCGCTCCCTCCCGCGCGCGATCTCGAAGGCGAGTGGCCTGTTCGTGCAAGAGACCAACCTCGGCGGGGGAGCGCCCATTGTCCGCGGCCTGATCGGCAATCAGGTCCTGATCGTGGTCGACGGGGTGCGCTTGAACGACGGCACGACGCGCAGTGGTCCCAACCAGTCGCTCAACGGGATCGATCCGACCAACGTCGAGCGCGTCGAGATCATCCGCGGGCCCAACGCGGTGCTCTACGGCTCCGACGCACTCGGCGGTGCGATCCTGATCTGGACGCGCAACCGTGCGCCGCTCTCGCGCGACAAAGAAGGTACCCGCGCCGTGCAGCTCGAAGCTGGGGTCGACGCGAACACTGCCGCCGAGGGGGCCCGCGAGTACGGCTCGCTATCGGTGGCGACGGAGGACGTCGGCGTCCTCGTTGGCGGCTCGTTCCAAGACTGGCAGATGCTCCACTCGGGCAAGGGCGAAGTGCAGAACACGGGCTACCACGGCCAGTCGTGGTACGCGTCGAGCGAACTGCAGCTCGCTGAGAAACGCAGTATCCGCGTCAGCGCGATGCGCACGCGCGATTTCGATGTCCCGCGCAGCGACCGCATGAACACGGGCTACGGTCAGACGCAGCCGGCCGACGCGGAGAACTACTTCACGCTGCAGGACCGCGCGCGCTACCTCGTGGCCTACAACGACTCTGCTCTCGGCTTTGCGGATCAGATGCAGGCGCGCTTGTCATTGCGGGACTACACGGAGAACCGGCGCATTCGAGCGACGGGCTCGAGCTCGCGACGACTGGAGAGTGACGACACGCAGACGGTGGGACTCGGAGTCGACTGGCGCAAGGCGCTCGGTTCGAACCATCTGCTGACGTGGGGCCTCGACCTCGACAAGGACGACGTCGACTCGGCGCGCACCAACGTCAACATCAACACAGGCGCAACCACGCAGGCCGTCGGCTCCTTCGCGCCGGGCTCGGAGTACCTCTCGAGCGGCGTGTTCCTGCGCGATGAGATGTTCGACGTCGGTCCGTTCGATCTGACGGCGGGACTGCGCTACTCGTACTTCGACTTTTCGTTCGACGACACGGCCAATCCCGGTCAGACGATCGACGGCAACTTCGATGCGTTCACCGGCTCGCTGCAGGCTGCGACCGACGTGGCAGAGGGCGTGCGCGTGACGGCGACGCTCGCGCAAGCGTTCCGCGCGCCCAATCTGGCCGAGTTGGCTCGCAACGCCACGTTCAATGCGGGCACGGAGCTCTCCAACCCCGACCTCGATCCGGAGCAGTCGCTGTATGAAGAGCTCGCGCTCGACATGCGGCGCGAAGCATGGAGCTGGTCGCTCGGCCTGTACCACAACTCGATCCAAGACGTGATCGGGCGGCGGCTCGTGAACGACCCGACGCCGGGCGGACCGATCGGCGACGAGACCTACCAGCGCGCGAACACCGGGGACGTCGAGCTCTATGGCATCGAGACGCGCTACCAGCGCAAGCTCGGAGGCCCCGACTCGCCCTACAACTTCGGCAGCTACCTCGAATACACCTACGGCGTTCAGTACGACGACGACATCCCGGCCTTCGACGATCAACCGGCGAGCCGCATTCCGCCGTTCCATGGCAACGTGTCGCTGGGCTGGGAGCCCGCGCAGGCCGTGAACAACGTGGGCTGGCTCCAACTCTCCATGTGGTTCGCCACCTCGCAGAACCGCCTCTCGCCGCAGGACCAAGGCGACCCGCGCATCGACAAGAACGGCACGAACGGCTGGGTGCGCTTCGACCTCGACCTCGGCGGTCCTGTGGGCGAGGCGACGAGCGGGGCGACGTGGCACTTTGGCGCCCACAACCTGTTCGACGAGGAGTACCGCGTCCACGGCTCCGGCATCGACGGCCCCGGCTTCGGGGTGGTCGCGGGGCTCCGAATGACCCTCTGATCCCATTTCTGCCTCACCGCGCTAGCATGGCCCCAAGTCGAATGCCGCGCCCTCCCTTCAGTCGCTCCGCACAAGCCATGGAGCCGAGCTCCGCTGCCCTTTCGGCGGGCGGCTCGTCGTTCCCTTGGAGCCTCGCCGGTTCCATCGGGTTCCACGTGGCCGTGGCGGGGGGCGTCGCATGGTTCGCGCTGGCGGGCGACGCGACGCCCAAGCGAGGCGGCCATGTGCTGCGCGTCGAGTCGGCGCCGCTCGCCGCCGCCGTCGAGCCTGAGCACGAGCCCGAGCCCATGCGCGAGCTCGAACTGAGCACTCCCGATGAGCCGCAGCTCATCGAGGTCGATCTGCCGCCTCAGCCGCTGCTCGTCGTCGAACAGCCGAGCGAGACGCCCGCGGACGTCCTCGACTCGACGCGTGCCCAGTCGCGTCTCTTGTCTCTCGAGTGGAACTCCAGTTCCGCACGTCGCGCGAACGCCGTCGGCGGCGAGGGCGGGGAGAGCGCGCAGGGGTCGGAGTCCCTCGGCGAGGTCGCGCCGCCTCCGGAGCCGCCGCGCGAGTTGGTCGTGACGCTCGCCGAGCGCCTCGACACGCCGGACCCGCTCTACCCGCGGCTCTCGCGCCGCCTCGCCGAGCAAGGCACCGTCGAGCTGCGCTTGCGCGTGCTCGCGGACGGCACGGTCGGCGAGATCGTCGTGACTCGCTCGAGTGGCTTCGAACGCCTCGACGAGGCCGCGCGCGAAGGCGTTCGCGTTTGGCGCTTCCGTCCCGCGACCTCCGACGGCGTCGCCGTGGACTCGGACTTCGTCCACCGCGTGACGTTCCGCATCGAAGGCGCGTAGACCTCGTCGGAAGTCACCGCACCGTCGAGCGGCGCTGCAACAGCAGGTGGCCACCGGCGGTCACGCTGGCGCGCACTTTGGGCGGAACCAGCGTGGTTCCCGAGAACTCTTGCACGATGGCGGGCCCCTCGAAGCTGTCACCGAGGCGCAGGCTCGTGCGTTCGACGAGACGAGCGCGCAGCTCGCGGCCCGCGAACCATGCGCGCCGTTCGCCGTGGAACGCCGCGCGCGCCACTTCGCGCGGGGGAATCCTGCGGCTGCGTGGCGTGCCCGAGCCGATGCGAGCGAGTACTCGCACATTGACGAGCTCGACGCCGCGGTCGTCGAGCGTGTAGCCGTAGAGTTCCCGATGGCGCGCGTGGAACAGCGCCTGCGGATCGCCGCTGTCGAGCGGGACGCGCAGCTCAAAGGATTGCCCGGAGTAGCGCAGGTCGAGTGAGGCTTCGCAGATCGCGCTCGCCGTCGAGTGGCCCATCTCCGCGAGCTCGCGCAGCGCTTCGCGCTCCAATTCGCGCAGTAGCTTCGCGCGCGTGCGGACACCGAAGCGCTCGAGCGGTGCGAGGATGGAAGCCGAACGTTCGGATTGCGGCTCCGCGGCCGCCATGCCGAGGGCGGACAGAACTCCCGGTGCCGACGGGACGAGCGCGCACGGCATCGAGCTCGCGAAGGCGAGATCCGCAGCATGCAGCCCGCCGCCGCCGCCGAACGCCACGAGCGGGACCTCGCGCGGATCCTCGCCGCGCTGCAGCGTCATCACGCCGAGCGCGCGGCGCATCGCGGCCCGTGCGACATCGAGCGCAGCTTGCGCCGCAGCGCGAGGCCGCAGTCCGAGCTTGCGTCCGAGGCGTTCGAAGGCACGCTCGACGCGCGCGTGATCGAGCTCGAGACGTCCGGCGAGGAACGGGCCCGAAGCGATGTGTCCGAGCAGAACGTGCGCGTCCGTGAGTGTGAGTTCCTCGCCGAGGCCGTAGCACACGGGGCCGGGCACGGCGCCCGCGCTCTGCGGGCCGACGCTCAGCACGCCCGAGGAATCCACGCGCAAGAGCGAGCCACCCCCGCAGCCGATCGTGTGCAGATCGAGCGAGGGCACGCCGATTCCGTAGCCTCCGATCGAGTTCGACTGCACGGGCTCGACCGCGCGTCGCGCGCCGAGGCGTCGGAAGGCGACGTCGGCACTCGTTCCGCCGATGTCGAGCCCAACCATGCGATCGAATCCTGCCTCGCGCGCGGCGCGCGTTGCGCCGAGCACTCCGCCCGCGGGCCCCGACGCGATGACGCGCACGGGCTCGCGCGCCGCACGCTCAGCCGAAATCGTGCCCCCGCTCGAGCGCAAGAGCTCGAGTCGAGCTCCGTCCAACGCACCGAGCAGTCGTGCGATGTACTGACCCACGACCGGCGTCAGCACCGCGTTCACCACGGCCGTCGAGAAGCGCTCGTACTCGCGGTGCTCGCGCAGGAGTTCCGCCGAGAGCGTGAGCGGCACGCCCAGCGGCGCGAGCGCGTCCGCGACCGCGCGCTCGATCTTCGGATCGGCGTAGGAGTGCAGCAGGCAAATCGCGATCGCTTCGGGCCGCGCGGCGGCGAGCTCGCGACGCAGCGCCGCGAGCTCGCGAGCCGTCGGGTGCGCGACCTCTTCGAGCCCGCGGCCATCGAGGCGCGGCCACGAGCGCTGGCGCACTTCGAAGCGCAGCTCGCGAGGAACCAGCTCGGGCGGCTTTTGCGGGTGCAGTGCGTAGAGGTCGGACCGGTCTTGGCGCGCGAGCTCGATCAGATCGACGAAGCCCGCGTTGGTGACGAGGGCAGCCCGCGCGGTGCGACCGGTGAGCAGGGCATTGAGTCCGACGGTGGTGCCGTGGACGACGCGCAGGCCGCGCGGTCGCGAGTCCGCGCCGAGCCCCAAGCGCTCGAGCCCCGCGAGCAGCGCTCGCGACGGATCGTCCGGCGTGCTCGGCACTTTCTCGAGTCGTACGCGCCCGCCCTCGATCAGGGCGAGGTCGGTGAAGGTGCCGCCGGTGTCGACGCCGACGACCGGTCCGCTGGGGCTCGTAGTCACAGGGAGGAGTCTAGTGTTGCTACCCTGTCGCGCCCTCGGTCCCTTCCGCGATGCTCCTCGCCCTCGCCATCCTCGCCTCGTACCTCTTGGGCTCGATCCCGTTCGGGCTCGTGCTCGTGCGGCTCGTGAAGGGCGTCGACCTGCGCACGATCGGGTCGGGCAACATCGGCGCCACCAATGCGATGCGCGCGGCGGGCAAGCCGGTCGGGCTCGCGGTGTTCGTGCTCGACTTCGCCAAGGGCTGGGTTGCGATCTCGGGTTTTGCGGCTGCGTGGGCCGGAGAGGACCCGCTCGGCTGGGGCGCGGTCGCAGCCGGCGCGGCCAGCGTGCTCGGACACTGCTTCCCCGTGTGGCTGCGCTTCAAGGGCGGCAAGGGCGTTGCGACGGGCTGCGGAGCGCTGGTCGCCGTCGATCCTTGGATCTGGGTCGTGGGGGGCGCGGTGTGGCTCGCGGCGCTCGGCCTCGCCCGCATGGTGAGTCTCGCTTCGATCGCGATGGGGGTCGCGTTTCCCGTCGCGGCGTGGTGGCTCACGGAGCGGATCGAGCCTGCGGTCGGAGCCGCGCTGCTCGCGCTCTTGATCCTTGTGCGGCACCGCTCGAACATGGCCCGCATCATGGCGGGAACGGAACCGAAGATCGGCGCCAAGCGAGCCGCGGACGCGGGAGCGACGGGTGGCTGAGGCCGTCCACGCGGAGCTTCGGCGCGCGGTCGTCCTCGGGGACGGCAGCTGGGGCACGGCGCTCGCGCTGCTCCTCGCACGCAGGGGCGTCGAGGTCACGGTGTGGTGCAACCAGCGCGCGCACGCCGACGAGTTCAACACCGCGCGCGAGAACCGGCGCTATCTGCCCGGCGTCGCGCTGCCTGCGAACCTGCGTTTCACAGCGGACGCGCACACGGCGGGTGCGGGTGCCCAGCTCGCGGTCAGCGTGGTGCCGACGCAGTACCTGCGCAGCGTCGC
>JBIKYW010000366.1:0-3996 GCA_044355055.1 Planctomycetota bacterium
GCCTCGACGCGCGAGTTGCTCGCGCAGCTCGAGCGTTGATTCGTCGCGGGCCCCGCGGGCGCCTTTCGCGGAACTTCAGCTCTTCTTGCGCGGAATCGCGGTCACACGACCGCCCGCTTCGCGCGTCGCCTCGATCGAGCGCGCGGGGCGCGCCTCGATGCGCTCCGCCGCGATGCCGCGCGCGATCAACGCCTGTCGAACGCGCTCGATGCGCTCGCGGGCGAGCAGCAGCGCGGCCGCGCGGGTGCGCTGGGGCATTCGGCGTTCGGCGCCGGGGCGCAGCAGTTCGAGCAGTCGGTCGAGCGAGCCTTCCGCGAAGCCCAGCTCGCGGTCGAGCGCACGCACGCGCGTGAGCAAGTCTTCGGCGTCTTGCGAACGCCCGAGTGCGATCTCGATGCGCGCTTGCGCAGCGAGCTCTTCGCGTCGCCGCGCGAGCTCCGCCTTGCGCTGACGCAGGCGCGCGGCGAGCCGCTGGCAGTCTTCGATCGCGGGGTTGGCGAGCCGTTCGGCGCGGGCGAGGTCTCCCGCGCCAAAGTCGTGCACCAGCGTGACCTGCAGCGTGGTGTCCGCTGCGAGTCGGCGCCGCAGCGAGTCCAGCGCGTCTTCGTCGCCGGGCTCGTCCGCGGCACCTGCCTCGAACTCGAAGCTGCGCGCGAACTCACCGGGCTTTTGGCCTTCGCGCCCCGTGAGTCCGAGGGCGTCGGTGAACGTGCCGAGGAGGCGCAGCGGCGAGCTCGCGATCGCGCGCGCGATCACGACCGTCGCCGCGGTGGTCGCGGCGGCGACGATCGACGCGGGCTGCAGTCCCTGCGGGCCGATGCGGATCGAGATCGGGATGCTCTGGCGACCCTCGGCGTCCTCGAGCAGGAAGAGCGCCGCGTCGAGCGGCACGGGCAGCGAGAGGTAGCGCGAGATCGGGCCTTGGGCGGGCTCGCTGAGCTTCACCTGCGACAGGCTCGCGCGCGCGCTCAACGACGCGCCATCGGCGCCGAGGAGTCGTGCGCGAGCGGAAAAATCGAGCAGACCATCGCCCACCTCGACGCCGCTGCTCGATGCGATGCCACGCAAGCCCGTCAGCTCGAACTCGGAGATGTCGAGCGTGACCCAGCCCGAGGGTGCGGGGAACGGCGCGACGCGACCGGCGAGCGTGATCGAGCCGAAGAGCGGTCGCGGCTCGCGCTCCGCGCTTTCCTTCGCGCCGCGCAGTGCGGCGGCGGTCGCGGTGGCGATGCCCGCGACGAGCGAGGAGCTGCGCACGCGCTTGGGCAGGTCGACGGCGCCCGCTTCGAGCACGGCGTCGAACTGGACGGAGCCGCCGGCGGCGAGGGCGCGCGTCGAGAGCTTCTTCACCTCGACGTCGAGCTTCGTCAGCGGGAGTCGCACGGGCTCATGTCCCGTGGTGTCGAGCACCTCGACGTCGATGCCGTCGATGTCGATGCGCTCGATCGTGAAGTCCGAGCGCGGTGCGGCGGCTGCGACTGCGGGCGCTTGCGGCGGGGGCGCCTTGGCCGCGGTGTCCGGCGTTCCGCTCGCGGGCAGCTTCAGCGTGAGCCCTAGAGCGTGGATTCCCTGCGCGTCGCGTCGCGCGCGCAGGCGCGGCGTGGAAACTTGCAGCGAGCGCAGCTTGACGTCGCCGGAGAGCGCGTGGATCGAACCGATCTCTGCGCGCACCGCGCCGACACCCGCGAGGACTTCGCCGCCGGGCTCTGCGCGGAACTCGCAGCGATCGAGCAGCACTTCGCCCGAGATGGGCTGGGCCCAGTCGAAACCGAGCGGGCCGCGGCGCGTCACGGAGAGGTGTCCGGCGAGGTGGAGGTCGACCTCGCCCGCGCGCAGCTCGCTGCCGTCGATGCGGCCTTCCAGAGCGGGAATGAAGCGAGTCAACGGCTCGCCGTGAAGCCCGCGCACGCGCAGCGTCACTTCGACTTCGGGCTGTGCGGCCCAAGGTTCCAGCGCGAGGTCGCACTCCACGGCGTCGCACAGCGAGTCGATCGCCGCGCGTGCTTCGAGCCGCAGCGGTGCGAGCGCGCGTGCATCGGGCGCGAGCAGCACGAGCGCTTCGGGGGTTCGCAGCTCCGCGCTCAGCGTGAGCGGCGTCGCGCCGGCTCCGAGCAGCTCGTCGCGCCATTCCAATCGCGAGAGGGAGAGTGCGAGGCGAGCGAGCGACAGGGTCGGCGTCGGTCCGACATACGCAGGCAGTTTGCGCGGTGACGAGGGCTCGCTCGCTGCGGACTCGATCCCGGTCGGCGCTTGCGCGGGGCTCTCGATGCGCAGTCCCAGCGCTTCCAGCGCGCCTTGCGCGTCGCGTCGCGCTGCGAGCGAGAGACCCTCGACCGCGACCTCGCCGAGCTCGTACACCCTCGCCAGCGGGTCGATGCGAGTCGCGCGGAGAGCCGCGCGCGGGAGCTCGACCAACGTCGTGTCACCGTCGCGGAGCTTCAGCTCGCGCAGCGACGCGCCCGCGGCGATGCCACCGGTTGCATGGGTCGCGGCTTCCAGTTCGAGTTGGGCGGAGAATGTGCCTTCCTTCAGCGTGCAGGCGATGCCCGGAGGCAGATAGGCGGCGAGCGGTCCAGCGCGGAGCTCCCGAGCGTCGAGCAGGAGCGCGGCACTCGCGTTCGCACGGGCATCGTCGGTCGACGCGGCACGCAGGCGCAGCTCTCCCGTCGCGCTCGCGCTGCCCACACAGCCCGCCACGCTGGCGCGCGCCTCGAGCTTCGCGGGCTCGCCACGGTCGCCGAGGCCCAGCACGCGCACGTCTGCGGCGAGAGCCGTCTCCACGGTGGGAGAGACGAACTCGTCGCGCCAGTCGATGCGCGAGCTCTCGACGACGAACTCTCCGAGTTCGAACGCGGGCAGTGCGAGCGCGAGCGGCGTCGGCGGACCCGCGGACGCCGTGGCAACCGTCGGCTCGCTCGACGCGTGCAGCGGTATCGAGAGCGCGGGGAGCAGCAGCTCGCCCTTGGAGTTGCGTCCGAGCGCGACGTGGGCGCCCCGCACGACGATCGAGGCAACCTCGGGCTTCGTGGATGCGAGGTCCATTCCGCTCACGAGCAGCGCTTCGAGGCCCGCGAGCGGAAGCTCGCCATCGCGCAGCTCCACACGTTCCAGCGTCGCGTCCAAGCGAGTCAGTCGAGTGGCTTCGCCGCTGGCTCGCACGCGCACGTCGGCCGCGGCATTGCCCGCGCCGAGGCGAGGCTCCAGCCCGAGCGCGCGCAGCCGATGCGCTAGCGGATCGAGCGACAGGCCGCGCGCCCGCAGCGAGGCTTGGAGGTCGAGCTCTGCCGGTTCTGGCTTCACGCGCAGCGTGCCGCCGAGCGAGCCCTCTTCGAGCACTCCGTCGACCGCGACGGTTGCAGAAAATTGCGCGGCATCTTGCGACGCACCTGTCGTGTCGAGATTTGCGAGATGGAAGGCGGCATCGCGCACGACGAGCTCGCGGGAGGTTCCGCCGACTTCGTCGAGCAGGCGCAGTTCGCCGCCGTGGACGTCGAATCGCCCGACGCGGAGCGGGGGCGCCACGACGGATGCCGACGCTCCCGCGCCCGGTGTCGTGGACGGCGCGGCTTGCGCTGACGGAGTGTCGTTCGCCCGCGGAATCGTGCGCAAACCTGCAAAGTGAAGCTGACTTTCCGCGTCGATCCGCAGCTGCGCGCGCGGCGCCGCGACCTCGACGGCTTCGATCGAGAGCGCGCCACTCGTCGCGTCGAG
The DNA here is from genome assembly GCA_044355055.1 of Planctomycetota bacterium. Taxonomy (GTDB): domain Bacteria; phylum Planctomycetota; class UBA1135; order UBA1135; genus F1-120-MAGs118. Next base: position 3,712 of record JBIKYW010000366.1, read on the forward strand.
TCGCAGCCCGCGCACCGCAGCCGACTCGACTTCGGCGAGGACCTCGCCGTCGGAAATGCGTGCGGTCTCGAGCTCGAGTTCGAGCGCCGGCTGTGTGCTCGCAGCGTCGAAGGCCAAGCGCGCGGCGAGCTCGACCGATCCCTTCTGAAACTCGGGTGCCACGCCGAGCGGCGCGAGCCATGCGCGGAGCTTTTCGAGCGTCATCCCGTCGACCGAGGCGCTCACATCGAGCCGCTGCGGCGTCGAATGCGCGGAGAAACTGCCACGCAGGGTAGCGCTCTCGAA
>JBIKYW010000037.1:0-12874 GCA_044355055.1 Planctomycetota bacterium
ACTCACGCCCCGTTCCTGCGCGACGCGGGGCGTCGCCGGTCGGTGGTGCGTGCGCACGCGGCACACAGGCCGCGAAACTGCACGCTGTAGCTCTGCGCGACGAAGCCGCGCGTGCGCCGCGGCAGGGTCAGCGCGGCGAGCTCCGTGGCCTCGTGATCGCGCACCGCGCCGCAACGATCGCACACGAGGTGGTGGTGCAGGTCGGTGCGCGGGTCGTAGCGTTGCTCGGAGCCGGGGTGGGCGATGCGCACGGCGAGGCCGAGCTCGACGAGCGTCTCGAGCGTGCGGTAGACCGTGGCGCGCGAGAGCGCCGGAACGCGAGCCGCCACGTCGGCGTGCAGCGTGTCGGCGGCCGGATGATCGGTGCAGCCGAGGAAGCGTTCCAAAATGGCTCGACGCTGCTGCGTGAGCGGCAGGCCGCGCGAGCGCAGCGCATGGGCCGCGCGCTCGAGCCGTTCGGACGGAAGCGCACCTCGGGACGTCATTTCCCCCGACATCATGCCGTTGCGAACTTGTCGCAACAAGCACACGCCGACATCCCGCGTGGGGCGCGCGCTCCGATGCGCTACCCTGCCCCTCCCGAATTCGACCGATTCGCAGCCCTTCGCTTGGAGAGTTCCCCGATGCGCGCCCTGATCCTGCCGTACGCCGGTCGCCGACCCTCCTTCGGTCCCGGGGTGTTCGTCGCTCCGACGGCGTCGGTGATCGGGCAGGTCGAGCTCGGCGCGCGCGCTTCGATTTGGTACGCGGCGGTCGTGCGCGGTGACGTGAACGCGGTGCGCATCGGCGCGGAGTCGAACGTGCAAGACGGGTCGGTGCTGCACGGCACGCTCGGCGAGTGGCCGGTCGTGGTCGGCGAGCGCGTCTCGATCGGTCATCAGGCGACGCTGCACGGATGCGTGGTCGAGGACGGTGCGCTCATCGGGATCGGCGCGCGCGTGCTCGACGGCGCGAGGATCGGCGCGGAGTCTCTCGTCGCAGCGGGTGCACTCGTGCGCGAAGGCATGGTGGTGCCGCCGCGCTCCCTTGTCGTCGGAGCGCCCGGCGTCGTGAAGCGTGAGCTCAACGAGCGCGAGCTGGAGATCGTCCGGCGCACGAGCGGTCGCTACCTCAAGCTCGCGCAGGACACGCGGGACGCCTGCATCGCCGCGGGCTATTGCGATCCGTTCGTCGCTGGCTAGCGCTTCGTCCGCGCTCGCACGAGTGCGCGAGACTCGCGGAAGACCGTGCGCAGGATGCGCGCGAGCGCCGTGCGAGAGAAACCGCTCGGAGCGCCGCGCAGGAGCGCTTCGAGCATCTCGCGCTCGCGGCGTGGGTCGGCGGCGGGCAACTTGAGGCGGCGCTTGAGGTCGCCGATCTCGGCGGCGACGCGAGCGCGCGCTGCCAGCACGTGCAGGAGCCGCGCGTTGACACGGTCCATCCTGCGGCGCGCGTGCGCGAGCTCGCGCGGCGTGGGCGGGGAGGCGGCGCGCTGACGGGACATGCGCGGGATGCTACCGTCGCGCACCATGGAAGGCCGCAAGGAACGGATGCCGGAGGTGCTCGCGCCCGCGGGGGACGAGTCCGCGCTCGCTGCGGCGCTCTCGGCGGGCGCCGACAGTGTTTATTTCGGCCTGTCCGAGGGCTTCAACGCCCGTGCGAGGGCCGGCAATTTCACCGCAGAGCGCCTGCCCGAGACGGTCGCACGGATTCACCGAGCGGGTGCGCGCGCCTATTTGGCGCTCAACACGCTCGTGTTCGAGCCCGAGCTGCCCGTGGTCGAACGCATCGTGCGCCTCGCGGCCGAAGCCGGGGTCGACGCGCTGATCGTCCAAGATCCGGCCGTCGCGCGCATCGCGCAAGCGATCTGTCCCGCGCTCGAAGTGCACGCGAGCACGCAGATGACGATCTCGAGCGCGGAGGGCGCGGAGTTCGCGCGCTCGCTCGGCGTGACGCGCGTGGTGGTTCCGCGCGAGCTTTCGGTCGAAGAAGTCGGGCTTCTGCGAAAGGGGACCGACCTCGAGCTCGAGGTGTTCATCCACGGAGCGTTGTGCGTCTCGTGGAGCGGCCAGTGCCTCACGAGCGAGGCGTGGGGCGGGCGCTCGGCGAACCGCGGCGAGTGCGCGCAGTCCTGCCGCATGCCCTACGAACTCGTGGTCGACGGTGAGACGCGCGAGCTCGGCGACGTGAAGTACCTCCTGAGCCCGAAGGACCTCGCGGGTCTGCGCGCGGTCGAGGAGCTCGCGAAGCTCGGCGTGCACGGTCTCAAGATCGAGGGACGCCAGAAGAACGCCACCTATGTTGCCACGGCGACGGAGACTTACCGGCACTACGTCGACGCGCTCGCGGCAGGCGAAGCAGCGACCGCGCGCGCGCGCAGGGACCTCTTGCGGGCGTCGCTGGCGTACACGCGCGGCTTCAGCGACGGATTCCTCGGTGGCAGCGACCATCAGACGCTGGTCGAGGGACGCTTCCCCAAGCATCGCGGGCTCTATCTCGGCGTCGTCGAGCGCGTCGAAGGATCCAGCGTGTGGGTCGAGCGCGATCTCGCGGGGCGGCCTTGGACCGGCGGACTCGCCGCGCCGACGCGCGCGGGTGGTCCCGATGGCACGCCCAGCGCTGCGCGCGCCGGTTTCGGCGGCAGCGACGTCGCGAGCGACGGTCCCGCGCCCGAGGAGCTGGAGGTGCGGCCGGGGATGGGCGTCGTGTTCGATGCCGGTGAGCCGGAAGACAAGCACGAGCCCGGCGGTCCGATTTTCCGCAGCGAGCGCACGCCCGACGGGTGGCGGCTGTGGTTCGGCGTGCCCGGTCCGGACCTCTCGCGCGTCGAGCCGGGGCAGCTCGTTTGGGTGAGCGGTGATCCGTCGATCGGCCGCGAAGTCGAGCGCGCGCTCGGCCTCGGCGAGCCGACGGGGCGTATCGGCCTCTCGCTCACGATCGAGGGACGCGATGGCGAACCGTTGCGCGTGCACGCGCGCGCTGGGCATGCGACGGCCTTTGCGACCAGCGATTCCCCGTTGGCCGCGTCTTCGGGGGGCGGGCTCGACGAGGGGCTCCTGCGCTCGAAGCTCGCGGCGTTCGGCGGCACACCCTTTCGCGTCGAGAAGCTGCAGCTCGCGGGCCTCGCTCGCGGACTGCACCTGCCCGTGTCGGAGCTGAAGGCGCTGCGGCGCGAGCTCGTGTCGGCGCTGCTCGCCCAGGTCGAGCGCGGCCCCGCGCGCGAGCTCGAAGTTCAGGCGGTGCTCCCCAAGCTGCTCGCAGCGGCCGCGGCGCAGAACGCTCCGGCGGCGGGCGATGCGCGCGTGGTCCCGCTGTGCCGAGAGCTCGAGCAGCTCGAGGCGGCGATCGACTGCGGAGTCCGCGAGGTCGAGCTCGACTGGATGGAAATGGTCGGACTCGCGCGTGCCGTCGAGCGTGCGCGCAGCGCAGGTTTGCGCGTCGGGGTCGCGACGGTGCGCGTCCAAAAACCCGGTGAAGAGGGCTTCGATCGCCGCATCGAGGCGCTCGCGCCGGACTCTGTCCTCGTGCGCCACTGGGGCGCGCTGGTCCACTTCCAGCGCCAGCGCCGCGTCGGCGAGCGTCCGCTTCTGCACGGCGATTTCTCGCTCAACGTCACGAACTCGCTCACCGCGCGCGAGCTGTTCGAGCGGGGACTCGACACGCTCACAGCGTCCCACGACCTCGACGAAGAGCAGCTGCGAGCGCTGCTCACGGCGAGCGACGCTTCACGCTTCGCTGTCACGCTCCACCATCGCATCGCGACGTTCCACACCGAGCACTGCGTCTACTCGCACCTGCTCTCGCGCGGCCGCGATCACCGCACGTGCGGTCGCCCCTGCGAGTCTCACCGCGTCGCCCTCCGCGATCACAAGGGGCACGAACACCCTGTGATCGTCGACGTCGGTTGCCGCAACACGGTGTTCGATGCGAACCTGCAGTCGTCCGCGGCGCTGGTGCCTGAGTTGCTCCAGCTCGGCGTGCGCCGATTCCGTGTCGAGTTCGTGCGCGAGACCCGCGCGGAAGCACGCGCGGCCCTTGCGGCCTACGCGGACTTGCTCGCGGGGCGCGTTGCGCCGAAGGAAGCCGCGGAGCGCGCTCGGGCTCGTTTGCAGATGGGTGTCTCCAGCGCACCGATGGCGTTGATGCGCTGAGCACTCGCGGACCTAAGCGGCCTTGCTTTTCGCGTTGCGCTGCTCGAGCACGTCGAGCGCTGCGACGAGGTAAGCCTCGGCAAACGTCGGGAAGTTGAAGATCGACTCCAAGAAGAGATCGACGTCGGCGTGCGTGGCGATCGCGATCTGCGCGACGTGCACGAGCTCGGTCGCGCCATCTCCGAGGATGTGTGCGCCGAGCAGCTTGCGACCGTCGGGTCCGCAGACGAGCTTCAGGAGCCCGCGTTCGTCGCCGTTGATGATGCCGCGCGCGAGCTCCTCGAAGCGCGCGCGACCGACCACGCAGGAGCCATGGGCGGCGCGTACTTCGGCTTCGGACATGCCGATAGTGGCGATCTCTGGAATGGAATAGATGCCGACCGGAACCGCGCCGCGTGCGTCGAGTCCGGGGAGTCCTAGCGCGTAGCGGACGGCTCGGCGCCCTTGCTCCATCGAAGTCGCGGCTAGTGCGGGCGGTCCGATCACGTCTCCAACCGCGTAGATGGACTCGACCGAGGTCCGACAGTGCGCATCGACCTCGATCGTCCCGCGCGCGCTCAGCGCGAGCCCCGCCTTTGCGAGGTCGAGACCGGCGACCTGCGCCGTGCGCCCGAGCGCGCAGAACGCCTTTTCACTCGCGAGAACTTCGCCATTCTCCAGCTCTGTCTGCACGCGCGAGACGCCGTCGAACTCGACATGGCGCAGCGTGCGGCGGCCGAGGTAGCGACCGCCCATGCGCTCGAACTCGGCGATCCAGCGCTCGGTGAGCTCGGGGTCGAGGAACGAGAGCGGTCGCTCCGCCTTGTCGACCATCGTGACTTGGACGCCCAGCGCGGCGAAAAACGAGGCGAATTCCGTGGCGATCACTCCGCCGCCGAGAACGACGAGGGACTCGGGGAGGTAGGGCAGCCCGAGGACCGAGTCGCTGTCGAGGATGTTCTCGTGATCGACGACGACGTTGGGCGGAGTTCGAGGGCGCGAGCCCGTCGCGATGACGATGTGCTCGGCGCGCACGATGTGCCGCGCGCCGTCGGTGCTTCGCACGCATAGCTCATGTTCGGATACGAAGCTGGCGTGACCGCGCCACGTCACGATGCCATTGCGCTGCATCTGGCGCGTCATGTATTCCTCGTGCGTCTTCGTCACACGATTCTTGCGGGCGATCAGCGCAGAAAGTGCGGAGGAACAGCGGGCGCCGCGCTTGTCTCGCTCGAACTCGCTCATCCACCGCAGGTACGTCATCGCGCTGTTGCGCAGAGTCTTCGAGGGAATCGTGCCGCGGTGGACGCACTCGCCGCCGATGGCCGCCTCGCGTTCGATCAGAAGCACCGACGCACCGGCCTTGCAGGCCTGTACGGCAGCCTTTTGACCACCCGGGCCGCCGCCGATGACGACCACATCGAACGACATCGAGGCACTCATGCGAATGCCGCCGCCTGTTGTCCCACCCACTCGCTGCGAGCGAGCAGACGTTCGAGGTCGTCGTCGTAGATTCCGAGCGCGTCGAGCAGCTTCCCGCACTCCGAACGCACGCCGTCCGCGCTCAGGGTTGTGGCGGCGTGAGCCTCGTGGAGATGGGCGAGCTGGTCTGCGAGCGCGGTGATGCGCACGTCGTTTCCGAAATCGAGCGCACGCTCGACGTCGTGGTGACATTGCATCGCCTCTCGAACGCTCGGCGGCATGTGCCAGTGCTCGGCGAGACGACAGCCTGCCTCTCCGTGCAGTTCGATCAAGATGGGCTCGAGTTGGTCGCGTGCGAGCTCGCTCCCGCTGCGGCGGAGTTCCTCGGACGCCGCTTGAAGCAGGATGGGAAGCCCCGCGTCGTGGAGCAGCGCGCAGAGATACGCGGTCTCTCCGTTGCTGCGCAGCACTCGACACACCTCGCGGGCCCAAGCCGCGGTGAGTACGGCGTGCCTCCACTGCGTCTGAGCCCAGTTCTCGTGACCGCGCACGTCGAAGACGCGCCCCTGGAGCGCTGCGGTGAGCGCCACTTCGCCGAGGCAGCGAAGTCCGAGTCGACTGGCGGCCTGCTGGAGCGACACGATCGGCTCGACGGGCGCGTACGTCGCGGAATTGGCGATGCGGATCACATGCGCAGCGAGCGCAGGGTCGCGCTGGAGCGTCGCGGCGAGCTCGCGCGGATCGGCGTCGCCGCTTTGGCAGAGGGCGACGACGTTGGCGGCCGCCTCGGGCAGGAGCGGGAGGTCGAGTTCGCAGCGCGCAAGGCGGTCGGCGAGCCTCTCACGGAGGCGCCGACCGACCGCGAGCGCTTGAGGCGTCGCTGTCGTCATGGTCGCGGGGATGCAGGGTCCTTTCGACCTTGGAACGCGCTTGTCTGAGAAGAACTCGCTCGACTGTCGTTAGGATCTTCCGCGGCCCTCTCGCATGGAAACTTCTTCTCAAGAGCTCGCTCTAGGAGTGCTGCTGCTGGGCTGCAGCCTGCCGATTGGATTCTCGCTGTTCGCGGTGGTCGTGCTGCGGCTGCGTCACGCGCGCATCGTGGGGGCAAGGCTCGGTTTTCAGCGCTCCGCCCGCGCTTGGATGTTCGTCGCATGGACGGCACAGGCCGTGGCGTTGGCCGCCATCGTGGTGTCGTGGGAGGCGCTGCCGATCTTCCCTGCGCTGAACCTGCTCGTGCTGGCGAGTGCTCTCTTCGCTCTCAGCCCCGGAGCCCAAGATGCCGAGGTCGGCGAGGGCGGCGTCCGTCACGGATGGAGTGCCCGCACTCTCACCGAGCTCGAGGAGTGGCGACTCACGGGCGAACATCTGCGCTGGAAAGTGCGTGGGGAGTGGGTCGCATGCCACGTTGCGCCGGAGCGCCACGCCAGACTCCGGAGCCTGCTTTCGCAGGCATGTCCCGAGCGCGAAAGCGCGTTCAGGGATTGAGATCTGTCCAGTTCCAGTCGGTGGGGACTGCAACACCGCCGCGCGCGTTGCGCCGGACGACGAGCGACGAGCGGTGCGCCGCGATCGATGGCAGCAGCTTGCGCAACTCGACGGCTCGACCTTGTGCTGCGCGCTCGGCGGCGTAGCGCGCGAGCCAGCGCGCTTGTTCCTCGCGCGTGAGCAGTCCGGCGCCGTCGACCATCAGGCAGGCGAGATCGTAGCTCACGCCGCGGCCCGGCGTGGGGAAGGGGCCGTGCCATGCGTCGAGGAACACCAAGTGGCGCGGATCGGAGCCTTGCAGGTCGGAAGAGACGAGCACGTTGCGCAGGAAGAGATCGCGGTGCACAAAGTGCAGCGAGTGGAGGCGCGCCACCTCGCAGGCGAGCTCGTCGAGCCACGCGCGACGCTCTTCGGCGCGTGCCGACGCCAGCGCATCGGAGAGCGGGCGATGCGCGGGAAGCGGCTCGAGCGCGAGGAGCTGATAGCGAACGACTCCGCGGCGAAGCAGTGCTGCCGCTGCGAGCGGCTTGGGTGCGCGGAACAGGCGCTCGCGCATCCAAGAGAGGTTCCGCGCTTCGCGCTCGCGAGGAGTGGGGATGGCGAGTGCGCGCTTCAGCGAGTAGCGCCAGCGTGCGGAGCCGGGCAGGTGGTCGCCTTTCAGCCACAACGAACGCTGGGCGATGACGCGAAGCTCGCCGAGCACCCGGTGCGCACGCTCGGCTTCGACGATGACATGGGCGAGTTCGGCGAGCAGTCCATGCCATTCTTCGGCACCGGAGAGCGTCGCGCCGACCGTGCGTACGCGCACTCGCTTCAAGTCACGCGCTCCGCGACGAAGAACGTCTGCTGGGTGAGAAAACGCACGCCCGTCGCGTATTCGAGGACTCGTCCGCCACCTGCAGCCACATGCTGTTCGAGTTCGGCGCGCGAGAACGCGACTCGGCCCCGTGCTCCTTCGCTGCGCCGCAGTCCGAGCCGGACTCGCAGGGCTGGCCAGCACGCGCTGTCCCAAAAGGATGCGACCAAGAGTCGTTTCGAGACTCGCAGCAGCTCGCCGACGGCGTGCGCGCGCTCGCTCTGCGTGTGCAAGTGGTGCAGAAACCGGCAGCTCACGACGACGTCGAAGGAGCGATCGCAAAAGGGCAGCGCCGCGATGCTTGCACGAAGTACGGCGTGATCGACTCCTGTGCGCAGCTCGGACAACATCGACGGAGACAAGTCGAGCGAGACGACGGGCACCGAGAAGCGCGAGAGCGACTCCGACAGTCGCCCCGTCCCGCAGGGTGCGTCGAGGAGTCGACCGCGGACGCCATGGCGCTGGAGGAGGCGCGCGACGGTCCGCGGATCGCGGCCGGCCGCGCGTTGGCCTGTGAAGCGCGGCCCCGCGTAGTGGGCGCCGCTCCCGGGCTCGCTCCACTTGTCGGTCGGCTCGCTCACGGAACTTGGAGCGGCAGCCCGCCGAGGACGTTGACGTTGGGGACGACGAGCTCGCCAGTGCGAGCTCCGACACGCCAGCGCGCGCGGGCGACGACCGCTTCGCCGCCGGTGTCGTCCGTGGAGTAGGGCACGACAATCGACGCGCGACCCGCGGCATCGAGCTCCGCGTTCGCGCGCCACGGCAGTCGATAGCGGCCCGCTTCGAAGACGAGCTCGATCTCGAGTTCGACCTGCTCCCGAGGTGCGCCCTGAAGCTCGACGGGAGCGCCGAGCACGTGTTCCCAAACGAAACCGACGGGAAACCGCAGGTTCGTCACAGGATCGGCGAAGCGCGGATCGCGCTCACTCGTGACGTGGACGAGGCGCAGGAACGTGGGCGGCGTCGGCTCGGCGTGCGCGGGCGTGCCGTTGGGCAGGTACGACGCGCCGTTGAAGAGCAGACGCGCCGCGAAGGTCGCGTAGAAGCGCTCGGTGAGGACGAGCCCCCCCTTGGGTCCCTCGCGCAGGAGTTGGTCTTGGAGCGCGGGCTCCGCGATGCGACACAGGGAGGGCACGAGCTGGATCAGTGCGGCGGGCGCATAGACGAAGCGCACGCGCCTTCGCTCCAACAGCTCTCTAGCGCGCGACAGGTCCTGTTCGAGAAAGAAGCGCGCCGGATCGCGGTAGCTGTCGATGCCGATGTAGCTGCCGAAGTTCGTCGCGACGCTGGGCGCATCCGAGGCCCATTCGATGACGTGGCCTCGATCCCAGTGGGCGAGCACGCTCCACTCGTCTTGGCCCTTCGAGCGCGTGCGGATCCACTCGAGGGCCTTGCGCTCCCCGAGCACGGGGTCGGAGTTGCTCGCGATCTGTGCGTCGCGCGGCTCGGTCCAACGGCGCCACGCGGAAGCAGCGGAGGGCCACTGGGCAGCGAATGCGAGTAGTACGGCCGCGAAGGGCAGCGGTCGCAGGTGGAGGTGCAGCATCGCGCGGGCCGCTGCGACGCCGAGCAGCACGGACATCGGGACCGCGAGCGGATCGGCGAAGCGGCGCTGGAGCAAGGCCTGCGGCAGCAGCGCGAGTACCGCGATCGCCCACGGCGCGAGCTCGTCGTCGCCGCGGCGAAGCACGCGCCACAGGGCCCAACCGAGCGCGACGGGAACGAGGAGGACGCTGTAGCCAAGGGCGAGGAAGAGCACCCCGCTCTCCGCGCGCTCTCCCACGAGCGGCATCGACTCCTGAACGCTGTCCATGAAGCGATCGACGCGCGAGACCCACTCGAAGCCCGCGGCGATGCCGCGCGCGGGCGCGAGCTCGAGTCCCCATGCCGCCAGTGCGAGCAGCGCGAGCGAGCCCGCGACAAGGAGCGGGTAGCTTCGGGCAAGGGGCCTCTCTCGCGCGAGCGCGGGAAGGCCGAGCGGAAGGAACACGAGTGCACCGAGGGCCAGTTCGGCGAGGTGGAACCAAGAGAGGTTCACGACCATCCAAGGGAACTCCGCGCGCCATGGACTCGAGAGCACCGCGGGGAGCAACACGGCCGCCGCGCCGACGTGCAGTGCGAGTCCTAGGGTCGCGAGGCCCTGCGCGGGAATGCTCGTTCGACGCCACAGCATCCAGCCGAGCACGAGCTGGAGCTCGAGCACGTACAGCAAGGACGCGACCCAAGAGCCGAGCATGAGTCCGCAGAGCGCTCCCAAGAGCAGGCCCCAGCCGAGGGAGCGGCGTCGATCGCCGAGCTCCATCGGCCGCAGGGCGTGGGAGAGCACGAGCAGCGAGAGGGCCGCGAGCAAGGAGATCCAAGCGTGGTGGTCGCCGGTTCCGATGACTCCGTAGTTGACGGTGCCGCGACACAGCGCCACGCCGATGCCCGCGATGAGTGCGGCGCTCCAGCCCGCGAGGCGCCATGCGGCCCAACTCGCGAGCAGAGCAGCGAGTACGCCGAAGACTCGCGGAGCGCTCGCCGTCGCGCGCTCGATCCAGCGCCAGCGCTCTTCCGGCGCCTGCGGCGCGAAGGGGCGCAGCACGGTCGCGAGCACGCCGTCGTAGTAGGGCGGCCACGGAATCGGCGCACCGTCGGGAAAGTTCATGCGCGCGTCCGTCTCTGCGACGTCGCCTTCGCGCATCGCTCGCTCGACGCGGCGCGCATGGTAGAGCCCGTCGGGATCGCGCGAGAACCACGCATCGCCCTGCGGCGTGTACGGGTGCTTGAGTCCTTCGACGCTGCGCGGAATCCATGCCAGCACCGCCACGAAGACGAGGATCGCGGGGAGGGCGTAGCTGCGGAGTCGGGGACTCATGCGCGGCCCCATGCTATCGAGCCGCGACGGTCGCTCCTACGAGCCTCACGGGACGGTGAGGGCTCCACCTTGCAAGACGTCGCTCTCGCGGATCGCGAGCGGATGCACCTGTTCCCCGATCGTCGCTCGCGCCGGTCCTCGTGCGAGCGTGTCGCCGTTGCGCGCGTCGGTGCAGTACGGAACGCGCAGCGTGGCGACGCCTTCGGCATCGAGCACCGCGTTCGCGAGGAACGTCCAGCGCTCCTTACTCTGCGAACACTCGAGGTCGAGTTCGATTCGCGCGCGGGCTCCCGGCCGACCCTGTAGGCGAACGCGGGCGCCCTCGACGCGCTCCCAGATCCAGCCTGTTCGCACGGGGCCGTTGGTGTGGCGGATCGGCGGGGGAACGGAGAGCACGCTCGGCGAGACGTGGACGAGGCGCAGGAAGTCGAGCGAATCGCCGACGAGTCCGCGCTCGTCCAGATCGGCGACGCGTCCGCCCATCAACAGGCGTCCTGCGAGGGTGTCGAGAAAACGCTGGGACGTGAAGACCGAACCGGCGCGCGGGATCAGAAGGTACGCGCGTCGCTCTTCCGGTCGAAGTAGCCGCAGCATCACTTCCAGGTCCTTGGTGAAGTTGCCCGGCATCAGCACGTAGCGCGCGCCGCGGCTGCGGAGCAACTCCTCGGCGGCCCGCGGATCCGACTCGAGGAAGAAGCGCCACGGATCGAGGTAGCTGTCGCGCCCCAAGTAGCTGCCGAAGTTCGTCGCGATCGAGGGCTTGCGTGCGATCCACTCGATCGCATGGCCGTGATCCCACGAGGCGAGCACCGGCTCGTCGCTTCCCGGCAGTTCGCGCAGTCGCTCGTACAGTCCACGGCGCTCGCGCGCGGGGTCGCGCTCGATTTCGTACCACGAAGTCTCGGCGCGCGCTTGCGCCAAGCGCAGCGTGGGGAATCCCGCAGCGAGCGCGATCAAGAGCCCGAGCGCCGAGGCCATGCCGTTCGAAGGCGCTACGACGCGCTCGAGCGCGCGCGAGAAGAAAAGCGCCAGCGCGAGCGCGAGAGGCACGCCGAAGGCATCTGCGAATCGCCGCTGGGTGAGAGCCTGCGCGAGCAGAGCCGCGAAAAGAATCGCGACGAAAGCGAGCTCGAGACGGCGCTCGCGCCATGCGACGAGCAAGAGCCACCCCAGCGCGATCGGCGACAGCAGCACGCCGAATCCCAGCAGCTCGGTCAGCGGTCCGAAGCCGCCGATCGGTCCCCACAGGAGCGGCTGCGACTCGGTGATGAAGGCCATGAACTCGTTCGAGCGCGAAGCCCAAGCGAACCCTTCGCGCACTCCGCGCGCGAGCGCGAAGTCCGCGAACGCGAGCGCGGAACCAAGCGCGACGAGCACCGCCGCGACGAACCACGGCCAGCGCACCCGCAGACGCTCAGAGCCCTCCCAGAGGAGCGGGAGGAACACGAGGGCGCCGAGTAGAGGATGCGCGAGGTGCAGCCACGACGCGTTCACGAGCATCCACGGCTGTTCGTCTTTCCACGGACTGCTCAAGACCGCCGGCGCGATCGTGATGGCCCAAGCCGCGTGCATCCCGAGCCCGAGCGCGGCGAGCCCGCGGCGTGCGCGCTTCGAGTGGGCGAACAGCGCGAGCCCCAGAGCGATTTCAAGCAGCACCGCGTACACCAAGCCACCGACCCACGAGCCGACGAGCAGCCCGCACAGGACTCCGAGCAGCACCCCGTTGCGCAGCCCCAGCCGCGCATCGTCGAGCTCGTCACCGCGCAGCGCCTTGCTCGCAACGAATGCGATCGCGGCCAGTAGCAACACGACCCACGCGTGGTGGTCGCCGTTTCCGATCGCGCTGTACTGCAACGACGCCCCGAGCAGCGCGTAAGTGCCGCCCGCGATCGCCGCCGCGCTCAGCTGCTCGCTCTCCGTGCGCTCCCGCGCGAGTCGACGTGCAGTGAGGGCGAGCAGGACGCTCGCGAGGGCTGCGAACACGCACGGTAGGGTCGCCGCGCGCTCCTCGATGTGCCGAGCACGCTCGTCCGGATTCTCCGGTGCGAACGGCGCGCAGGCAGCCCAAGCGACGTAGGTGTAGTAGGGTGGCCACGGAATTCGCGCTCCCACGGGCGCATTCATGCGCGGGTCGGTCTCTGCCGG
>JBIKYW010000367.1:0-3994 GCA_044355055.1 Planctomycetota bacterium
GGCCGTTGCTGGCTCGCATCTCCGCAGATCGAAATCGAGTGGGCTGGCGAGCTCCTTGGAGGTAGAGCCCGTGGGTAGCGCTCGCGATCGCCTGCGGGGTTTCCTTGGCCCCACTCCGCGAGATTCCTCGCCAGATATTCGACGTCGAGCCGGTCGGTATGCCTCAGCGCCCCTCGGCTAGGTCCGGGGACGCCCGCGTCCCTCCGAGTTCAGGGGGGAGTGATACAGCGGCTGAGCGGCGAAATCGCGTACAGTCTCGCACCTGCGCCGCCGCCGGCACCCACCATGCTCCGTCCCACTCGATCTGCACTCCGCTTCTCCTCGACTCTGGCCCTCGCTCTGGTCCTCACCTCGACGTGGGCGCAGTCGCAGGTGGTGCTGCCCGAGGGAACTCCGGGCGGCAAGCCCAACACGGACGCGGGCGCGAAGTCGAAGGAGCGCAAGGCCGAGGATCCGCGCGTTCTCCCGGACACGTCGCGGGGTTTCAACGGCCGCAAGCAGGAAGGCGGGCTCGAGTTGCCGGCGGAGCGGCCGCGGCCCGTGCCGAGCACGGGGGGCACCCCGACTGCGGCTCCCGAGGTCGCGCCGACTCCCGCGCCGACGCCGACTCCGGCGTTGCCGACGGATGCGAACGCTGCGACGTACGTGCTCGCGGAAGTGGCGAAGTTGCGCGATGTGGGCAGTCCGACGGTCGAATCCGCTGCGTTGAGCTTGCTTCGCATGGGGGAGGTCGGCCGCGCGGCCGCGCTCGGTGCTTTGGACAGCGAGCATGCGCCGACGTGCGTCGTGGGGCTGCGCATGTTGTTGCGCAGCCCTGCGAGCGGAGACGCGGAACGCGCGCTCGCTCGCATCGAGGGCAAGCTGCCGACGGGGGCGACCGCGGCTGCCGTCGATTCGCTGTGCGAGCTCGACCCGGTTCGTGCGAGCCCCGAGCGCCTGGCGGGACTCTTGATGCACCGCCAGACTCCGGTGCGCGTCGCGGCGCAGCGCCACCTGGCCAAGCTCGGGCCCGCTCTGCCGCTTGCGGCACTCGAAAAACCGCTCGCGCACAAGGAGCCCGACACGCGTCTGCGCGCGGTGCAGCTCGTCGACGGCTGCGTCGATCCGCGCGCGGTCGCCGTATTGCTCGAAAAACTCGGGGATCCCAATGGCTCCGTCGCGCGACGAGCGCTCGATTCGCTCGCGCAGCGCAACGAATCCGAGATCGATGCGGAGCTCGTCCGGCGCGCGTTCGCCGAGCGCGGCATCCTGCGCCGCGGCGCCTACGCCTTGCTCGCGCTGTGCGAGCGCGAGGATCGGCGCATCGTGGCGACGCTGGGCGAGGCTCACGCCCCGCTCCTGCTCGAAGGGCTCGGCTCGAAGGATCCGTTCGTCGCGGGAGCGAGCGCCTGCGCGCTGGCGGGCATCGGCTTCCGCAGCTCCGAGGGGCTCGACAGCGCATGGCTCGATCTCGAGGTCCCGCACCGCCTCGTGCGCGCGATCTCGGCCGAGGATTTTTCTCCGGACTTCAGCTCGCTCGTGCCGACGGCGGTGCGGCGCCTGCACCTGATCACGGGTCAGAACTTTGGTTCCGACGGACCGCGCTGGATCGACTGGTGGAGCAAGACCGCCCAAGGCTTCCGCGCCTATCGCGCCGCGATGAGCGTGCGCATGGAGGACGCGGGCTCGCTGGAGCTCACCTTGGTCGACGAGCTCTCGAAGGATGGCGCAGAGCTGCGACTCGTCGGCGCGACGCGCGCGACGGAACTCGATGCGAAGGGCCAGCTCGCTCCCGCGACATTGATTCTCACCGAGGCGCAGGCGCGCGGACTGTGGGACGTCTTGCAGCGCGGTCGAGTGTTCTCCGCCGAGCGACTTCCCGGCGGTCGCGGCAGTTCGTTCGAGGCGGGGCGCTCGTTGACGGTCGAGTGTGCCGGGCGCGCGAAGAGCTTCCGCTTCGCAGGGGCGGGCGGGGAGACTTGGTTCACGGCGACTGTGGACGCTGCACGCGCGCTCGCGCAGCGCAATCGCTGGCAGTTGTTCCCCGAGCCCGGAGTGTCTCTCGGGCGACTCGCTCTCTGGAAGGCGGAGTCGCCGGTGTGGGAAGTGCTCCCGGACGAGCCCGCGCGTGCGCGTGCGCTGTGGCAGCGAGTGCGACAGCGCGCAGCGAAGCTGCCGCTCGCCGAGCGCGATGCGGCGGTCGCGGAGCTCGCGCGCATCGAGACCCAGACGCCCTGCGCAGCTCCCGAAGATTTCGGCTCGCTGGTGAGCCTTCTGCGCGACGAGCGCTTCTTCGGCGCGCGCGCACGCTCGCTGCTCGAGCTCGCCATGCAGTCGGCGTCGGCGGGACAGCCGGAGCTGCCTGCGGCAGCGGCCGCCGAGCTCGTCGACGTGTGGGTGGCGGGCCTCGGGCTCACAGCTCCGGAAGAGCTCGCGCGAGTCTTCGCTCGCGCGGGGCGTGACTTCACGCTCGCGCGCGCGGCCGACGAACGGCCGTTCGTCCGCGCGGTCGCGGCGGCGGCGCTGGTGCGCGAGCCCGGCGAGAGAGAGCTCGCGGCCCTGCGCAGGCTGCTCGACGATGCCGAACCGCGCGTGCAGGCCGCGGCCTTGCTCGCGCTCGGCGAGGCGCGCGTGCGCACGGCGACCTCCGACGTTCAGGCGCGCGTGCGCAACTCGAATGTCGAGGTGCGTTGCGCTGCGCTGCGCGCGCTCGGTCGCCTTGGCGGTGATGCTGCGCTCGGCACCTTGCTCGCGGCGCTCTCCGACGCCGATCCGAAGGTGCGCGTAGCGGCGGCGGAAGGCATGACGTCGCTGGAGGATCCCGGCACGGTGCCGTTGCTCGTCTCGCTGCTCGCCAAGGGGCCCGAGGACGTGACGTACGAACCGGCGCGGCGTGGACTGCTCTCGCAGGGCGAGCGTGCGTGGAACGAGCTCTTGCGGCTCGTCCGCTCCCCGGCGTCGAAGTCGCGCCGCGAAGCCGCGCTCCTGCTCTCCGAGCAGCTCGTTCCGCAGGTGGTCTCGCCGCTCCTGACACTGCTGTCCGAAGAGCCGGGGGACGCCCGCGTGGCCGAGGAGCTCGCCGTACTCTCGTGCGTCGACTACCGCTCGCAGTCGAACGCCTCGGCGGCGTGGTGGGCGTGGTGGGAGGACGTGGTGCACGACGATCCGCAGGCGTGGCTGTGTGCGGCCTCGGGACGGCTTGGAATCACGCCCTGCGAGCCTATCGACGTGCGCGCGGGCACGGCTGTCGGGCTTGCGTTCCTCGATACGTGCGCGCGGCGTGAGGAAGCGTGGCTGTGCGAGCGTGCGCGGCGCGAGCTCACGCGGCTCGCGGGACGCGACATTGGCCCGCTTCCGCCTCGGGGACGCCAGCGCGACCTGTGGCTTTCGACGCTGCGCGAGCAGCTCGCTGCCCGCGCGCGAGGGTAGCTCGTGGGGGGGCGGCGGAGCAGGAAGGGCCGGGGGCGCTGGATTCATCGCGTCTTCTGGCTCGGCGTACTGGCGATCGCGGCGTGGTTCTCGGTCGAGCGCGTCGCGCGGCCGGTCATGGCGTCTGCGGGCTATCGCCGCGTCGAAGGGCACGCCGAGCTGATCCGGGCTGCGGCAGGTGAGTTCGGGCTCGACCCCAACTGGCTCGCGGGGGTCGCCCTCGCGGAGTCGAGCGGTCGGCCGGACGCGGTCTCCTCGGCCGGAGCGCTCGGGATGTTCCAGCTGATGCTGCCCACGGCGCGGGAGCGCGCGGCGCTGCTCGGGCTGCCGGAGCCAGAGCGCGAGGACCTGCTCGTGGACCCCGCGCTCAACGCGCGCCTCGCCGCGCACTACCTGCGCTGGCTCTCGGGGCGCTACGGCGGAAACCCCGAGGCGGTGATGGTCGCCTACAACACTGGTCCCGGGCGCCTCGACAGTTGGATTCGCGAGTACGGCTCCTATCATTCGTGGCGCACGGCGCGCTGGGGCGAGAGTCCGGTGCTGGGCTACGCTCTCAAGGTGCTCGCCTACCGCGACGAGTTCGCCG
>JBIKYW010000368.1:0-3991 GCA_044355055.1 Planctomycetota bacterium
GCGACGCCGACCAGCTCGCTCTCGCAGCTCTACGGCCTGCGCATGCGCACGCTGACGGCCGTCGTGAATGCGAGCATGCTGCCGAAGATGGTCGAGACCGCCGAGCGCACCGCGCAAGCCGTCGCTCAGAGCGGCATCGCGGCTCCGCTGATGGTCATGCGCTCCGACGGCGGCATCATGGACCTCGCGGCGATGCGGGAGCGGCCGATCCTCACCATGCTCTCCGGCCCCGCGGCAGGCGTCGCGGCGGCGCTCATGTACGAGCGCATCACGAACGGAGTCTTCGTCGAAGTGGGGGGCACGTCGAGCGACATCTGCCTCATCAAGAACGGTCGTCCGCAGATCAAGCACGCGGAGATCGGCGGACGGCGGCTCTTCATCCGCACGCTCGACGTTCGCACGGTCGGTGTCGCGGGTGGATCCATGCCGCGCGGGCGCTCGAAGCTCGTCGACGTTGGTCCTCGCAGTGCGCACATCGCGGGACTCAAGTACGAGACCTTCGAGACTGCGAAGATCGAGTTCGAGCTCGCGCACGTGCAACCGAAGAAGGGCGACCCCGACGACTACATCGCCCTCGGCGCGGGCGGCGGTAAGGCGTCCCACGCACTCACGCCGACCGGCGCGTCGAACATTCTCGGGCTCGCGCAGGGCTACAGCCGCGGGAACGAGACTTCCGTGCGTCGCGCCTTCGAGTCGGTGGCGCGTTCGTTTGGCACCGACGCGAAGACGCTCGCGACGCGCATGCTCGAGCTCGCGTCGAAGAAGGTCGCGCCGGTTGTGAAGGCGCTGCTCGTCGAGAACAAGGCGAAGGCCGCCGAGTTCGTGATGGTCGGCGGCGGCGGCGGCGCGGAAGCGATCGTCCCCTTCACGGCGCATGGGCTCGGCATGGAGTACCGCATCGCGCGCCATGCAGAGGTGATCTCGGCGATCGGCGTGGCACTGGGCATCTTGCAGGACACCGTCGAGCGCACGCTGCTCAGCCCGAGCGAGTCCGACTTGCTCGCGCTCCGCAAGGAGGCCTTCGAGCGCGTGCTGCGCATGGGCGCGGATCCCTCGTCGATCGAGGTTCACGTCGAAGTGGATCGCAAGGACAAGCGCGTGCGCGCCACGGCGCGCGGGACGCCGCAGATGCGCTCGCGCGAGCTCGGCGGCGCCCTGCCCAGCGACACGCAGCTCGCGGAGGTCGCGGCCAAGACGCTCGGCGTCGAGGTCGAGGCGCTGCAGCCACTTCCCACGGGCGGTTGGCTGCGTGCGTACACCGCTGAGAAGCGCGTGCCCGCCTTGTTCGGTCTCCTGCGGCTCGTGCGCACGCCCGTGTGCGTACTCGATGCAGAGGGCATCGTGCGGTTCTCGACGGACGATGCCTTCGCGTTGCGCGTTGCGCCCACGGAGATCGAGAGCACGCTCTCGAGCCTGCTCGAGCGCTTCTCGACGTGGGGCGATGCGGGCCTCGTGCTGCCCGAAGTCCAGCTCGTCAAGCCGACGCAGACGGTCGATCTGTCTGGTTTGATCGAGCCCGCCCAGCTTGTCGCACTCGCTCGGGCCGAGGCCGCGTCGCTCGGCGCCGCGGACCACGTCGTCGTGCTCGTGCGTCGTCGAGATTAGCGCCGCGTCGGTTCCTTCGCTGGGAGCGTCGGAGTCGTAGCCGCAGAGAAAGCCGCCATGGAGAAGCGTTCGGGGATCCGCCCCCCCGATTGCCCTTGCGGTCGGCAGCGCCGTTCTAGATCTCACAACTTCTTAGACGGGCCGCGAGTCGTGACCCCAACGGCGATGACGAGCTGGAGGATCAGAAAGACATCCATCACGCCCATGTAGCGCCACTCCTGCTGTCGCAGGTAGGACAGCAGCGCGAAGTTCGCGAGCACGAAAAAGAACGGCATGGCAAGGATCGGCTGTCCACGGGCGAGCAACCAGCAGGCTGCCGCGAAGGCGAGCACGAGCAGTGGGCAGTCCACGTGGGCGTACCACCGCCGTACGCTGAGCAAGGACTCGCCCAGAGATCCGAGGTCCGGGTCTCGGAGGATCACGGTAATGCCTGCATCGCGCTGCAGGGTCTCGCGCATCGTGCGCGCGTAGTCGGCCGCGGAGACCGTTCCCCACTGGCTGAAGTCCTCGAGCACCTGACTCTGTACGAAGTCGCGCGTCGGCGCGAACTGGAAGTTCCACCATGTCGCGCGGATGAACTTCACGAGGCGCGCCGCAGGAGGCAGTGCGGCATTCGATTCCGCAACCATCTCGGCAAACTGCTGTTCGATGAAGGCGACATGTTCGCGCGGCGGAAGTCCGCTCGTGTAGGCGCGCTGGAACAGGGCTTCTTGGATGAACCAAGACGACCACTCACCCGAGCGTGCCATCTTGGTTCGGACGTAGCTCGGATAGAAGCCACGGCGCTCGAGGACACGCGGATCCAACATGCCGGTCTGCACCTCTCCTTGCATGTCGGAGAGCGCGACCATCGATGAGATCCCAAAGTACCCGCACGTCTTGTAGTTTCGATACGACCACACGAACAGCGTGGCTGGAATCACGATCGCGATCGAGACGTACGGCACGCTCATGCGCGCGATGCTCTTCGCCGCTGCCCGGACGGTTGGTTCCGAACGCCAAAGTGCGGCTGCGCACGCTGTCCAGAGCAGTGCGGGTGCCGCGAGCAGCGCGGCTGCGTTGACGCGGGTGAGCATGGCTCCGGCTGTTGCCAAAGCCGCCGCACCAAGCCACCAAGTGCGGTGAAGTCGGGACGACGAGCGCGCGAAGAAATGGCATCCGAGCGCGACAAGGCACAGAGAGACGAAGACCGACTCCGACATCAGGTCGCGCATGAAGTGCTGCTGCGTCGGGCTCCATGAGCCGAGGAGCACGCCCGCGACCAGCCAACGAGTGCGGACCATGCCCCGCAGGGAGAGCGCGAGAAACACGAGTGCGCCCACGAAAAAAAGCGTTTGTCCGATCGTGATGGCGTCGATGTCTGCACCCACGATCTTGATGGCTGCCGCGAGCCAGCCGGGGTAGCCCGGCGTCCTCACGGCCTCGACGCCGTCCATGCCCGTGTCGAGAGTGCCGCGCTCGGTAAGGAGGTACCCCTTGCTCAGGTAGAGGTACGAGTCCTCCGTCATTCGTGGAGGGGTGCGGAGCACGCAAACGCATGCGATGACGGCCGCAGCGAGCCCCGCGAGCAAGATCGGTCGTACGCTCGTGCGATCTACACGCTGGCCATGGGCGTGCGTCGACGCCTTGCGCAGGAGCAGCGTCGCCGTGAGGGCGAGAACCGAGAGTACGACGAAGCCTCCGAGCCAGAGAAAGAAGGTGTGCTCCCCAAGCGAGCTTCGCGCCGTCGTGAACTCCTGATCGCATTCCAGTCGAAGTCGCTCCGAGGCAGGTTCTGTCCTCGGGCCCGCGTCGGCGGACGACGGCACCGGCACGCGTCGGAGCGTTTCGACCTTCGTCGAGGCGAACACGCTACCGGTCCGATGGTCGAGCAGCCGCAGCTCGCTCGGAACTGCATTTCGCTCGGCGTAGTCCCGCGGAAGGACCAGCGCAAGTTGGTAGGACGGACGCGGCGGGAGATCTGCGCGCCAAGTGCTGTCGTCGATGCGAATTCCAGGCACACGATCTTCGGCAGCGGGGCCGAAGTGCACTTCTAGGGGCGTACCCTCCGGCGCATCCCAGCTGATCAGCACCGGGGTGACGAGGGCTTCGAGCCATGGCGCGACCGGAAGCGCAAGCGCGAGCGGCGCTGCGAGCAGGACTACGAGGAGTGCAGCTCGCACGGCGGGTGGAGTCGCCATGTGGCCGGGCGCTGCGCTCACCGTTGGGACGCGCGCCACGCGGCTGCACACAACGAAGAAGCGCTCGAGGCCGAGTACGAGCGCCAGCACAAAAAGCCAGATGACCAGAAACTCGCCCAGCCGTAGGACTGGCATCAGCGAGACACCGAGCAACGTCGAGGCCTGCGGCGGAAGCATGGATACGCATACGGCGTCAAAGGAGAGCG
>JBIKYW010000369.1:0-3982 GCA_044355055.1 Planctomycetota bacterium
CACGACGACGTCGACTTCGCTGCTGAGCGCGCGCAGGCCCGTCTCGATCGCGCCCGACTTTCCCGGTCGCACGTCATTCGCGAGGAGCTCGACCCGCACCTCGTCGCGCTCGAACCTCTCGCGCTGGGCAACCTGCGCTGTCCGGTCCTCGCTGCCGTCGTCGATGACAAAGACACGATGCTGCGCGCGCGCCCGCGGCCATCGGCACACGCGAAGGTTTCGCAGCTTGCGCGCGAGGACGTCCTCTTCGTTGCGGCAAGGAACCAAGACCGCGACAACCGTCATGGCCCGGCCAGCACTTCCTTGACCAGCGTCGGCCACGCGCGCTTGCCAAACAACACGTTGTCCGCCTGGGCACACTCCCAAGTGCAGGCGCAGCGAGTGCGCTCGATCGTCTCGCGCAGTGCATCGGCCTGCGTCGAGCTCCACAGGCGTTCCAAGTCCCAATCGTGAGCGCGCAGGTTCCCCAGTTCACGCCCGAGGATTTCGCACGGATGCACGGCGCCGTTCTCGAACACGACCGCCGAGAGCGTGCCCGCGGTACACGAGAGGTGCGCGCTTCGATCGCCGCGCGCGACGCGCTCGATGTGCTCGTACATCACACGATCCCTCGCCGCCGCGAGCCGCGCCAACGGAAAGTCGAAGTACGGCAGTCGCCCCTCGCGCTGCAGACGCGCCTTGGTCTCCACCAGCTCGCGATAGCGATCGAGCTCCACTTGCAGCAGAGTTTCGTCGAGCGCGGTGCCGCGAGCGAGGTTCAGCGTCACGTTGTCCGGCTCAAGCTCGTCGACGAGCTCCTCCACGTGCGTCGCGAGAACGTCTTGGTTCTCGCGCGTGAGCGTCACGAGCACCCCGACTCCCAGCCGTCGCGCCTGCTCCGACTTCAGCTTCGCGCGCTGCTCCTTCAGCGCCCGCACGCTGGCCTTCGAGCGCGCGTGCCCCCCCGAAACCTGCCGAATCGCGTCATGGACCGCCTCCGGCCCATCGAAGGACACGGCGACCGACAGGAACACCTCCGGATTCTCCACGAGGATCCGCTCGATGGTCCCGTGCTGCCGCTCTTCGACGAGCCCGTTCGTCGGAATCGCCAAGTGTCGCAGCCCGCGCTTCCCAAACGAGTGCGCCAGATCGGCCAGATCTCGCCGCAGGAACGGCTCGCCGCCGCCGAAGCTCACCCACAGGAGCGGCCCCATCCGCGCACAGGACGCCGCGAGCCGCTCGACCTCGTCCGCGCTCGGCCCCTCAACTCCCGCCGCAACCTCGCGCCAGTGAAAGCAATGCCGACAGCGCAGGTTGCAGCGCCCCGTCACGAACAAGGTCAGATGCAACGGCGCGCCGCGCCGAAACACTCCGCGCAGCGCAAACGAAGCGTAGCGAAGGCCGTTCACGCCCCGTCACGATACCGCACAAGGCTCGGCCCCCGCTCAGCGGCCGATCACGGACACAGCGTCCACTCCAGCCCCTGCGACAGGTTGGTGGTCGCGCTCGCGGACGGATCGCGGAAGGTAAGCCTCGGTTCGCAGCGGCGGAGCCGATGCGAAACCGGAGAGCCCAGTGGGCTCTCCGGTAGAGGATCCCCCGAGGGATCGCGTCAGCGATCCCGCTGGCTGAAGGGTGAAGCGATCCGTCCGCCGCTCAGCGGCCGCTCACGGACACAGCGTCCACTCCAACCCTTGCGACAGGTTCGTCGTCGCGCTCGCGGACGGATCGCGGAACCAGCACTGCCCCTGGAACTTCTGCCCCGACGTGAGCGGCTGCCCCACCGCCGTCGGGTGTGTCGCCATCCAGGCGAGCCAATCGATCGAGAACGCGCCGTTGCACGCGTTGTTCGTGCCGCCGGAGCCGAGCGTCGTGAGCCGCTGGGTCGGCGCCTTGACGCAGAGGAAGCTCGTGCTGCCTGTGGCCCACACGGCGGAGTTGCGCCCGTTGACGCTGTAGAAAATCAGCCCTTGGCGCTGGCCCTCGACGTTCGAGACGCTGAGCGTGAAGCCCGAGGAGGCGCTGGCACTGGGCGTGCCGCTCGCGCTGAGCGTCGCGTTGCAGCCGTTCGTCGTCGTGCCCGCCGTGCAGTAGGAAATCGGAGCCGGACACGACGCAACGAAGTTCCTCGTGGCCGAATAGCCGATGTTGCCCATGCGATCGACGACCTTAACGCGGTACTCGATCGTGCCCGAGAGCGTTCCGGGAATGGCTCCGCGGAAGACCTGCCCTTGGCTCGCTTGCATCACCGTGCTGAGCCACGCGACCGAAGGCTGCACGCGGTACTCCAGCGTGACCGGGTAGTACCACGTCACGTAGTACGACGCATTGTCGTAGACGTGCGCGCGAACGATCGTCGGCGCCGTCCCCGCGGTGCGTGCAGGAGCTTGCTCTAGGTTGGGGACACGCGGGATGCGCGTGTCGACCGTGTTCAGGTTGTTCTTGAAGTAGTACTCCGCCTGCCCGCCATCGTTCGACACCATCACATCGGTGTCGCCGTCGTGGTCGAGGTCGGCGCAGTCGGCATCGAGCGCCGTGGCCGCCGCGCTCGGCATCGCCGTGGACGTCATGTCCGTGTGGCTGAAGTTGCCCGTGCCCGTCCAGTTGTTGCGGTAGAGCTTGTCCTGACCCGAGAAGTTTGCGACGTAGATGTCGAGGTCCCCGTCGTTGTCGTAGTCGAGGAAGTCGCCTTCGTTGTCGTCGGCGCCCGAGCCGGAGAGCACTTGGATGTTGGAGTACGTGCCCGCGCCGTCGTTGCGCAGCGTGATGTCGTTGAACGCGCCCGCGACCTGCCAGTTCAGGCCGTAGATGTCGAGGTCGCCGTCGAGGTCGCAGTCCCCCATCTCCTGCTCGTAGTGGCCGTTGCCCGAAGAGTAGCCCGCAGGGAACACAGCGCCCGTCACGTCACGGAACGCCAGCGAGCCCGTCTCCAACAGGTTGCGGAACATGCGCGGAGGTTCCTGACGCGCGCCGTGCAGGATGTCGAGGTCGTAGTCGCCGTCGATATCCCCGACGTCGATGTCGAGCGCCGAGCTCGCGACGTCGCAGTTGGCGCCCGTCGAGTTGGTGGTGTTGCTCGACTGGTTGCCCTGACACCAGATTCCCGGCACTCCGGCCGAAATGGTCTGCGCGGTGAGCTGATACCCCGACGGGTTGAACTCGGCGAAGACGCCGGAGCCGTTGTTCAGGAACAGTCGCGTCGGCACGTTGCCGCCGAACGCCCCACCGTAGCTCGAGTGCACGAGGTCGAGGTCTCCGTCGTTGTCGAGGTCACCGAAGTCGCAGTCGCAGGAGAAGTCGATGAAGCCCGACGAGGGCAAGATCTGACTGGCCGCGATCGAGGACTGCCCCGCCACGCCAAGTCCCGCCCAGCGGGCCGCACTCTGATCCTGATAGAAGCCCTGCGTGCCGCCCTGTGCGCCGCCCATGTTCACCCACCAGCGATTGGACTGGTTGGAGAGCTGCGAGGTGTTCGCCACGTAGATGTCGAGGTCGCCGTCGAGGTCGATGTCGACGAACTCGATGTCTCGGCTCTGGTCGAGCACGGCGGGGAACTGCGTCGCGGTGCGATCCGCGAAGAAGCCGATCGTGCCGCCGACCTCGCCTCCGCGGTTGATCCAGATGTTGTTCTGATCGTTCCCGCCGTCTCCGCCCTCGGCGAGGATCGCGTCGAAGTCACCGTCGCCGTCGACGTCACCGAAGTCGACGTTCTCGGTGTCGCCCGCGTTGCTCGCAGGGAACTGCGTCGTGGCGTTCGTGAACACCACCTGCGCGCTGGACGCGGAGGCGAGGGCCAAGGCTGCGGCAGCGAAGGAGACGAACCGGCGGAGGATCATGCGGAGCGCTCGGAAAAGGGAAACGGAGCGGATGGGGAGCTCGAGGGGAGCCTCCAGAGTCCGGCTCCCCCGCCCGAGGCGCGCGCGCCGTGGGGCGAAGTGGAGACGAACCCAGGAGGCACAGAGTTCCCGCTGACCCCTTCACTATAGGGGGAGAGTCCCACTTT
>JBIKYW010000370.1:0-3974 GCA_044355055.1 Planctomycetota bacterium
CCCGAGCTCGGTGTTGGACTCCGTACGCGGCGTCCCGCGCGCCTCCGGCTCCTTCGGCAACGGCTCGGGCGTCCACAGCACCTCGAACGGCGCCGGACCGTCGCCGCGCTGCGTCTTGTCGTCGCGTTCTCCCACGGCCCCTCGTGGCGACCATTCTAGCTGCATCCGAAACTCCCGCTCGGCCGTAAATTCCAAGCGAAATCCGCGCGCGGCTTGCAAGCCCGTCCGCGCGCGTCATCCTCGCACCGCCCCAATGTCCGAGCCCGTCATCGCGATCACCGACCTCGTCAAGCGCTATCGCACCGTGCGAGCGCTCGACGGACTCTCGCTGGAGCTCCCAGGCGGCCCCGTGGGCCTGCTCGGCCCCAACGGCGCCGGTAAGACGACGCTGATCAAGCTGCTGCTCGGCCTGATCGAGCCCGACGAGGGCAGCGCCCGCATCCTCGGCCTCGACCCGTCGAATCGCACGGACCAGATCGAGCTGCGCCGTCGCGTCGGCTACATGCCCGAGAGCGACTGCCTGCTGCCGGGAATGAACGCGGTCGAGATGGTGAGCACGCTCGGCCGCATCACGGGCCTCTCGCCGGCAGATGCGATGACGCGTGCGCACGAGTCGCTCGACTATGTCGGCCTCGACGACCAGCGTTATCGCCCGATGAGCGACTACTCGACGGGCATGAAGCAGCGCGTGAAGCTCGCGCAGGCGCTCGCGCACGATCCCCCGCTGCTCTTGCTCGACGAACCTACCAACGGCCTCGATCCGAAGGGCCGTCGACACATGCTCGACCTCGTGCACGACCTGGGGCACGCTCAGCAAAAGCACGTGATCCTCTGCTCGCACCAGCTGCCGGACGTCGAGCGCACCTGCGAGCACGTCGTCGTGCTCAACCGTGGCCGCGTGATCGAGAGCGGCTCGATCGCAGAACTCACGAGCTCGGATGAGCACGTCGTCCGCGTACGCGTCGGCGGCGACGAGTCCAGCTTCGAGCGCGCGCTCACGCAGGCTGGATACAGCTGCACGCGCACAGGCCCGGGAGCCCTGCGCATCGCCGCGAAGATCGACGATGCGGACTCGCTGTTCGAGCTCGCTGCGCAGAGCGGTGCTTGGCTCGAGGGTGTCGAAGACGTGCGCTCGTCGCTCGAAGACGTTTTTCTGCGGCTGCTCCGCGAGTCACAAGGAGAAGCGCGATGACCGCGACGACGCACACCGAGATCTATCGCAAGCTGAAAGGTCAGCTCGAGCCGTCGCGCTTCGCCGCGCTGCATCTGTGGCGCGCGCGCATGATGGTTGCGTTCAAGCGCAAGCTCCCGCTGCTGCTCTTGTTCGTCCCGCCGTGGATCTCCGGGATCGTGTTCTCCTTCGTGGTCTACAGCAAGTTCACGCTGGAGCAGGGTATGGGCTCGCCGATCCCCGGGACCCCCGGTGGCCCGGCAGGCAGCATGGTCGGCGTCCTCGCGGGCCAGCTGATCCAAGTCCACGACCAGATCGTGATCTTCACCTATGTGAGCCGCGTCTTCGCGCTGCTCGCGATCGCGTGGTTCGGTGCCGGACTCGTGTGCGAGGACCAGCGCGCCGGAGCGCATCTCCTCTACTTCTCCCGCCCGCTCTCGCGCTTCGACTACTTTCTCGGGCACTTCCTGACGATCTTCACGTTCGGCGCGATCGTCACGATCGGCCCGGTGCTGCTCATCGGGCTCGTCGCCGTCTTCTCGTCTCCTGACTACGCGTTCCTCACCGAGAAGTGGGACGTCTTGCTTGGTTCGGTCGGCTACGCCGCGCTCAACGTGACCGTGCTCAGCATGATTGCGCTCGGCATTTCGTCGCTCGCATCTCGCAAGTCGTACGCACTCGCGGGCGTATTCGCCTTCGTGCTCGGCAGCGACTCACTGGGCGCGATGTTCGCGGGCACCCAAGGCGAATCGGACTGGTCCATGCTCGGCGTGCTGATGAACCTGCGCCGCCTCGCGGACTGGATGATGAACGCCAACCAGTCGCGCTTCGAGTGGAACCCGTGGTACTCCGTCGCGATCCTCGGGGGGCTCGCCGCACTCGGCGGGCTCCTCGTCGCGCGGCGCCTGCGCCGACTGGAGGTCGTCGCGTGAGCGCGCTGGTCGTCGCCGACAAGGTCGGCTGCTGGTACGGACAGGTCGTCGGCCTCTCGGAGCTCACGCTCACGATCGAAGGCGGCATCACCGGCCTCGTCGGGCCGAACGGCGCTGGAAAGAGCACGTTCCTGAAGCTCGTCGCCGGCGAGCTGCGGCCCGCGCGCGGTGAGATTCGCGTGCTCGGCCACGCCCCGTTCGCCAACCGCGAGTACTTCGCGCGCGTCGGTTTCTGCCCGCAGCAAGAGGCGATTTGGGATGACATGACTGGCCTCGAGGCCGTCGAGTTCCTGATGCGACTGCATGGCTACGCTCCGGCCGAGGCGCGGCGACGCGCCAATGCGGCGCTCGATCGCGTGGGGCTGCTCGACGCGCGCACGCGCCGCACCGGCGGCTACTCGAAGGGCATGCGCCAGCGCACGAAGATCGCGCAGGCGATCGCGCACGATCCGGAGCTCGTCGTCGCGGACGAGCCGCTCAACGGCCTCGACCCCGTCGGTCGCGCGGAGATCCAGCGACTCTTCGCGGAGCTCGGCGCATCCGGAATGAACGTGATCGTCTCGAGCCACGTGCTGCACGAGGTCGAGGCACTCACGCCGAGCATCGTGCTCTTCCACCGCGGCCGCCTGCTCGCTCAGGGACCCGTCACGGAGATCCGCAGGCTGCTCTCGCGCCATCCGCGCCGCGTCGAGCTTCGCTCGCGCGATGCCCGTCGCCTCGCTGCCGCGTTGATAGGGCTCGAACCCGTCTCGTCCGTGCGCATCGCCGCCGATGGCCGCATCTCGATCGAGACCGGGGATGTGGAGCGCTTCTTCCGCGAGCTCACCGCCCTCGCCCCGCGCGAGCGCGCCGGTATTCGCTCGGTGGAAAGCCACGACGCCAACCTCGAAGCCGTCTTCGACTATCTGGTGGGATGATGTCGTTCCTGCGAACCACGCTGCTCTTCTGGCGCACCTACCTGCCCCGCGTGCTGCGCGCGCGGCGCACGCTGATCGTCGCGCTCGGCTTCGCGCTCCTGCCGCTCATCGCCTACGTGCTGCTGAAAGTGGTGAGCCACGGCCCGTCACCGATCGAGGCCTTCCTCTATCCGTCGTTCATCATGCTGCTCTCCGTGCTCGTGCCGCTCGCCGCGGTGATCACGGGCTCGGCCGTGATCTCGGAGGAGGTCGACGACCGCACGATCACGTACCTGCTCACGCGGCCGATCTCGCGCGCGAGCATCCTCGTCGGCCGCTGGCTCGCGTCGGCCACCGTGCTCTTGATGCTCACAGCGGGCAGCGTCGGCGCGCTCAAGGTCGTGGTCGAGTCGCAGGCGCCGACTTGGAAGAAGGCCGAGCCGCGCACCGTCGAGTGGACCAACCGCCGCGGCGAGAAGCGCACGCGCGTCATCGACCGCGACATTCCGCAGGTCTTTCTCGACGCGATGCCCGAGGGCAAGCTGCCGGACGGCATCTTCGAGACGATGCTGATCGCGGCGGTGCTTGGCTCCGCGGTGTACTCGGCGCTGTTCGCCGCACTCGGCACGTTCAACCGACACCCGATGATCGTCGGTCTCGGCTACGCCTTTGCGATCGAGGGCTTCCTCGCGAACCTCCCCGGCTCGAGCCAGTCGCTGACGGTGCAGTTCTACCTGCGCAGCCTGCTCGTGAACGAAAATCCGGAGCTGTGGAAGCTCGTCGCCGAGGCCCAGCTGCAAGAGCCCGACCCGACTCGCACCGCCCTGCTCACGCTCGCCGCGATCCTCGTCGGCAGCCTCGCCCTCGGCAGCCTCGTGATCTCGCGCCGCCAATTCGTGCTCAGCGCGTGATCGACCCAAAGGGACTCGGAGCCACACGAGCGTGGGGCTCCGAGCTCTTGCTGGCCAGTCGGCG
>JBIKYW010000371.1:0-3972 GCA_044355055.1 Planctomycetota bacterium
GGTCGTGTTCGATCTCGCGCGACTCGAATCGGCCCGCGCGGGTCGTTGGTTCGACTATCCGCTCGGCGTGCTGCGGCAACTCGCTACTCGCGCGCCGCCCTCGCACGGGGTCGACGTGCTCTTCGGCGGCAACCTGCCGGTCGGCGCCGGGCTCTCGAGCTCGGCCTCGATCTGCGTCGGCACCGCGTTCGCCCTCTCGCAGGTCTGGGGCCTCGGACTCGAGCGGCGCGAGCTCGTCGACGTCGCTCTTCGCGCGGAGCGCGAGTTCGTCGGGGTGCAGTGCGGCCTGATGGACCCCTTCGCGATCGGCATGGCGAGCGCGGGCCACATCCTGTGGCTCGACTGCAAGGATGCGAGCTGGGAGCACCTGCCGATCGACCACGCACGCTATGCGATCGCCGTGGCGGACAGCGGCGTACGGCGCGAGCTCGCGCAGGGCGCGTTCAACCAGCGCGTGAGCGAGGCAGCGCAGGCTTTCGCGCAGCTCGCGCCCTTCGCCCCCGGCGCCCGCGTTCTGCGCGACGTTCCAAGCAGCGTCGTCAACGAACATGGAGCGCGTCTCGAACCGCACATCGCGCGCCGCGCCCGTCACGTCGTCGACGAAGTCGCACGCACCTTCGCTGCACGCGCGGCCCTGCTCGCGGGCGACGTCGCGAGCTTCGGCGCGCGCATTTTCGAGAGTCATCGATCGCTGCGCGATCTGTACGAAGTCTCGGTGCCCGAGCTCGACTGTCTCGTCGACTCCGCACGCAGCGCGTCCGGCGTACTCGGCGCACGCCTGACCGGCGCGGGCTTCGGCGGCTGCGCGGTGGTGTTGCTCGAGCGCGAGCGCGCCGATGCTGCGCTCGCGCAGATTGCCGAAGATTTCTCCGCGCGTTTCGGTCGCACTCCGAGCGTGCGCGTCTTCGGCGGCGACTCCGGTCCGCGCGAGCTCGCGCTCGACTGACGCGACCGGGAAGAAAGCAAAGGGCGGGCCGCCGCGCGTGCGACGTCCCGCCGAGCTGGAGCAAGCCGCGATTTGCTCAGCGCGCTTCGAGAGCGGCCTTCGCAGCGCCGAGCACGCGCTGCCCCGCCGACTCGGCGCGCAGCTCGGCGCTCGAGCCCGATTCGAGCAGGTCGACCGCGAGGTCGGGTCGCTGCGAGAACAGATAGTTCGTCGCAAGCAGGAGTCGCGCGTCGACGTCGGTCGGGCGCTCGGCGAGGAAGCGCTCGAGCAGCAGCATGTGCTCGTCGAACTCGCGCGGATCGCGGTAGAACTCGCGCTTGTCGAGGTCGCTCTGCGCGAGCGCGGGGTCGAGCTCGAAGGCACGCCGCAGGGCGAACGCACCGTAGTGATAGTCGCCGGTGGCGAGCAGTGCGTCGGAGAGCACGAGGTAGAGCACGCCCTCGTCGGGCTTGAGCTCGATGGCCTTGGCGTAGTGGTGCGCCGCATCGCCATAGCGACTCTCCCGGAAGGCCGCATCGCCCGATGCGAGGTACTGCTGCACCATGCGCATCGCAGTGTCCGGGCCGTTGCCGCCGAGCACGCCCGCGACCGTCGGGTCGATCGTCTTCGCCGGCTGCGGCTCGTACTGGACGCTCTCGCCGACCGCGACGGGCTGCGATCCGCCTTGGCGCACCTCGACCGTTCCGCCGCGCACGACGACCTCACTCGCATCGTCGGAGTCGTAGATCACGACCTGACTCGGGCTGTCGTAGACGCTGGCGTAGTACACCGGAGGCGCCCAAGCCGTCGTCACCCACGCCGAAGGCCACCACGTTCGGTAGTTGGGCCAGTAGCCGTAGTTCCAGCGGTAGCTCCACGAGAACGGGTGGCACAGCCACGAGTACGAGTAGCCGCCGAGGCCCCACCAGTACCAGTAGTTGTTGCAGCCCGACCAGCCGTTCCAATACCAGTTCGGCCAGCAGTTGTTGGCCC
Source organism: Planctomycetota bacterium (assembly GCA_044355055.1). Lineage (GTDB taxonomy): Bacteria > Planctomycetota > UBA1135 > UBA1135 > F1-120-MAGs118. Next base: position 1,919 of record JBIKYW010000371.1, read on the forward strand.
AGCTCCAACCGTAGGGGTTGCACCAGCCGAGCCCGAGACCGAAGCCGACACTCAGGCCCCAGCCATGACAGCTCGACACGCTGCGGCCGCGGCTCCAGCGCTGCGGCGTCGCGAGCGGATTGCCCTCGTAGGCGTCGCGCACGACGCGCGTGCGCTCCTCGGCGGCGCGCGCGGCGCGCTCGGTCTGCTTGCGAGCTTGGTCGGCGCGGTACAGGTCGCGCTCGTTGCGGATCTGCTCGGCGCGGAAGTCGTCGCGGCGTTCCTTGATGTTGCGCGCGCTCTCCTCGCTGCGGAACTTGGTCCGCGCCGAGCGCACACGCTCCGCTTCGGCATCGGCTCGCGCTTTGGCCTCAGCCTCGCCGCGCGCCTTGGTTTCGACGGCGTTCTTTCGCCGCGTCGCGTCCTTCGCGGCCTGCTCGGCGCGGTACGCATCGCGCGCGGACTTTACGGCGTCGTCGCCGCGCGGGGGAGCCGTCGGTGCGTCGCTTGAGGGGTCCTTCGGGGCCGCAGGGCGCGTCGTCTCGCCGGGCTTGCGCTCGCCGCGTCCGTAGCGCTCGAGGATCGAGTCGCGGTCGATCGGGCGGGCGCCCGCGCTCGGCGTCTCGGTGCGCTCCGGGATCGTGCGCGCCGCGCCCGGGGCGAGCGGAGTGCGGCCGGTCCTCCCCGCGGAGGGCCCCGTGCGTGCGGGCGCATCGGGAGCACTCGGCCGAGAGGGGCTCGGCGTCGTGGGCGCGGTGCGCGACGGTGCCGTCGGGCGCGTGCGCGAGCCGCTGCTCGGCGCGGGCGTCGGCGTCGGCGCGGGGAGGCGAGGCCGTGACGAGGGCGCGGTAGGCGCCGGGCTGGGCGTCGGTGCTCGCTCGCGCGACGGCAAGCCGGAGCTCGGGCTCGTGTCGCGACTGTCGCGGCCCGGCGGCATGCGGGGCGCGGGCGAAGCATCGCGGCCGCTCGACGGGGCGGGCACGGGCGTGCTCGGCCGGTAGGGCGAAGAGCTCGACGGAGGCGTCGGGTTCGAGGGCGTGACGGGAGCCGAGGGACGCGTGGGCGCCGGGCTTGGCGACGGGCTCGGTCGTGTCGGGACTGGAGCCGGGTTCGGGGTCGAGGGGCGCGTCGGAACGGGCGACGGAGTCGGAGCGGGCCGCGTCGGGATAGGGGCCGGGCGAGTTGGGGCGGGGCTCGGCGTGGGGCTCGGTCGCGAGGGCGCGGGCGACGGTGAGGGCCGCGACGGAGCGGGGGAAGGCGAAGGCCGCGAGGGTGCGGGCGTGGGTGCCGGTCGGCTCGGGGATGGGCTCGGGGCCGGGCTCGGGCGCGGCGCACCGCCCGACGAGCCCTGGGACGGACGGCCGGGTCGCTCGCGATCCTGCGCGAAGGCTTCGCTCGGCAGGGCGCAGAGGAGCGACAGGGCGAACACCAGCGAACGAGTGATGCGCGTGTTCATGTGGGGTGTGGAGAGCCGTGGGCGCGGACGGGGCGGAGAGGCCGAGGTCGCGAGCGCAGCGAGCACTGCGGTGGGCCGCAGTGCAAATGGGGTGCCCGCGCTCGAAGCCGCTGTACGGGTCCACAGTGCAGGGTGCTCCTGCTCCGGCGTCCACTGCAGAGGACACTTCGCGCCCGCAGGCTCCACCCCGCGCGTCGCGCGGCGAGCAACGAGTCGCACTTGTTCGGCCGGAGACCGCTCGCAGCTCCTCGGTGCGTTGTCGCGATGTTCCCGCGGAAGCCACCGATAGAGCTCCGCTCTCTCGCCTCGAGATCCGTGGCGCAACGGAACGAAATGCAGTCCCGCGGCACGTCTTCGCGCGACGGCTAGGGCTCGGACTCGATCGGCAGGAACAGCTGGAATGGCCCGCTGTCCGGCGTCGGAGCCGCGGGGAAGCGCGCGAACGCGACGCCGGGGCGGGCGCCATGGGGGAGCGCCGCTCTCAGCCGTGCGAGGCTCTCCGAGAGTGCGCCTGAAGCGGGGGCCAGCGCCAGTGCCAGCGCGCCGTGCTCGCGCGCCGTCGTGACGCCGCTCGGCGGCTCGCCGACGCCCGGCTTGAAGCGCAAGAGGATGGCGCGTG
>JBIKYW010000372.1:0-3970 GCA_044355055.1 Planctomycetota bacterium
CGTGCCGGAGAAGGACGTGCGCCTCGACACGCCGATCAAGACCGTCGGAGCCCACGTCGTGAAGATTCACATCCACGGCGAGCGCTTCGCGGACGTGACCGTCAACGTCAACGCTCAGGCCTAGAGCTGAGCACTGTGCGGCGCGCTCGCGCGCTGCTCGAACGGGGCCCGGGACGCGACGAGCGGCTCGGGCCTTGCTCATTCTCTGGCCCCGCTCGCCTTCCGACCGCTGCGTGCGGCGAGTATCCTCTGCCGCCTCGGCGCGGGTGAGTTCGCGAGGCGCCGCGGAGGGAGTGACGAGGATGGAGAAGAACGAGATTCCCGGGCGAGTTTCGCCGCACAACGAGGACGCCGAGCGGGCGATTCTCGGCGCGATGATGCTCGTGCCGGACCGCGTGCCGGAGGTCGCCGAGACCCTGCGGCCCGACGACTTCTTCGTCCGCCGTCACCAGCTCTTGTTCGACGTGCTCGTCGGCATGAGCGCGCGCAACGTGAAGATCGACCTGATCACGATCTCCGAGGCGTTGATGGCGCAGGGGCTCCTGCACGCGATCGGCGGGAACGAGACGCTGCTCAACCTGCAGCAGTCCGTGACCAGCGCGGCCCACATCTCGCACCACGCGCGCATCGTGGCGGAAGCCGCCGTGCTCCGTCGCCTCATCGACGGCGCGACGGAGATTCTGGCCGAGGCCTACGAGACGCGGCCCGACGGCGACGCGGTCACCTCGCTGCTCGACCGCAGCGAGTCGCGCATCTTCCAGCTCGCGACGCGCGCCTCGAATCAGGGACCTGAGGCGGTGGAGCCGGTTCTGCACGAGGCGATGCGTCAGATCGAGAGCCGCACTTCGCACAGGCTGACGGGCTTGCCGACGGGCTTCCACGAGCTCGACGACATGCTCGGCGGGCTCAACGCGGGCGACCTCGTGATCGTGGCCGCGCGCCCCGCCATGGGTAAAACAGCGTTCGCGCTCAACGTCATCGAGTCGGTGTGCATGTCGCGCCCCGACTGCCTCGGCGGCGAGGCGCCGGTCGCGCTGTTCTGCAGCCTCGAGATGGGCAAGCACCAGATCATGCAGCGCATGATCTGTGCGCGTGGACGCATCGACAACTCGCGCTTGCGCACGGGCAGACTGCCGGATGAGGAGTACCAGCGCATGAGCGAGGCCGTGGGCGAGCTCGCGCAGATGAAGCTCTTCATCGATGACTCGCCGAGCCTCTCGGTGATGGCCCTGCGCGGCCGCGCGCGCCGTCTCAAGGCCAAGGTCGGCCTCAACCTGATCGTGCTCGACTACTTGCAGCTCATGACCTCGGGCCAGCGCAGCAACGAGAGCCGCCAGTTGGAGATCAGCGAGATCTCGCGGGCGCTGAAGTCGATCGCGCGCGAGCTCGGCGTGCCCGTGGTGGCGCTCGCGCAGCTCTCGCGCGCGGTCGAGGGCAAGGACCGCAACCCGCGAGGTTGGCCGATGCTCTCCGACCTGCGCGAGTCGGGCTCGATCGAGCAGGACGCCGACGTGGTGATGATGCTCTATCGCCGCTGGTACTACGAGACGAACAAGAACGCGACCGAGGAGCAGATGTCGCAGGCGGAACTCGACGCGATCCGCCACGACGCGACGGTGATCGTCGCCAAGCACCGCAACGGCGGCACCGGCGATGTGCCGCTGCGCTTCTTCGGTCATCTCTTGCGCTTCGACAACCCCGCGCCGTCGGCTGCCGAGCCGATCTTCGCCTAGAGCTCGCCCGCGTGTCGGTCGGTTCCACTCTCGCTGCGTTGGCTCTGGCGCTGCCCGCGACGCGGTCGGTGTCCGTGCAGGACGCGGGCTCGGCGCAACGGCAGCCGGAACTTCCGGCCGTCATGGGCATCTTGGTCGAGGGTGAGCAGCGCTACACCGAGGCCCAGCTCATCGGAGTGCTCGGCCAGAAGCTCGGGCAGCCCTTCGATCCCGCCGCGCTCGATCAGGGCATCCGCCGACTCGGCACGGCCTTCCACGTGCGCGCGTCGGTATCCCGCCGCGACGTGCCGGGAGGGATCGAGCTCACGGTGAGCGTCGAAGAGATGCCCGTCGATCGCGAGCCGCGCTTCGTGGGAAACGACGCGATCGACGAAGCGAAGCTGCGCAAGTGGGCGCTGCTCGAGGAGCGCAGCGAGCTGTACCTGCATCAAGCGGGACGCGTACGCCAGCGAATCTTGGAGAACTACCGCCGCGAAGGTTTCTACTTCGCGGAGGTCAACGTGCTCACACGCGAGGGCGACGGCGTCGTGCCCGACGTGATTTTCGAGATTCGCGAGGGACGCAAGGTCCGCGTTCGCGACGTCGTGGTCGAGGGCAACCGCTCGCTGCCCGACACGAGCTTCTTGTGGCTGTTCGACGACGGCTTGCGCGCGCTCTCGAGTGCCAAGCTGTCGGGACCGGGGCTCCTCAACTGGCTCGGCGAGGTCTTCGACGAGGAGATCCTGCAGGCCGACCTGCTCGCGATGCGCAACGTCTATCGCGACCTCGGTTGGTACGACGCGGTGGTCGAGCTCGAGCGACTGGAGTTCAACGAAGACCGCTCGCGCGTGACGATTCGCCTGCGCATCGACGAGGGAGAGCGCTACACGGTGTCGTCGGTGGCCATCGAGGCGTTCGACTGGGCGGACGCGGACGCGCGCCTGAACGACGAGCTCGTGCCCGCCCAGCTCCTCTACCCGGAGGCCGAGTTGCTCGCGCTCTGCACGCTTGCGCCGGGCAAGTACTTCGAGCGCACGCTGCGGGAAAAAGACCAGAGCGCGCTGCGCGAGCGCTACGGCAAGGACGGCCGCATCTCGCACCCGACGCTGCCGCGGCGTCTCTCTTGGAGCTTCGAGCAACCCGAGCTCGTCTTCGATGTCGAACGGCACACGGTGGCCGTCACCTACCGCATCGTGCAGGGGCGCGAGGTGACGATCCGCGAGATCCTGATCAACGGCAACACTCACACGCGCGACCGCGTCGTGCGCCGCGAAATCTCGGTGTTTCCCGGCCAGCGCGCGGATCTGAAGGAGATCGAGCGCTCGCTCGGCCGCATCACGGCGACCAACTACTTCTCCGACTCGTACAACCGGATGCAGCATCGCGACCCGACCTATCGGTTCGTGCCCGTGAAGGGCAGTCCGGGCGAGGTCGAGCTCGAGTACATGATCGAGGAAGGCCGCGTGATCGACGTCAACGTGGCGGGTGGCATCGGCAGCGACAACGGAGCCTTCGCGCAGGTTTCGCTGACGATGCGCAACTTCGACATCACGGACGCGCCGGACTCGTGGTTCGGGTCGTTCGGGGAAGTGTGGCGCAAGGAGGCGCTGCACGGCGCGGGGCAGCTGCTCGAGCTGTACGCGACGCCGGGCACGCTGGTGAGCGAGTACCGCATGCGCTTCATGGAGCCCGACCTCTTCGGCTGGCACCTCGAGCCCATCATGCTCGACGTCGACTTCTCGAATCGGCTGCGGCTCTACCGCACGCACGACGAGCAGCGCGCGCAGCTCAAGCTGCGCGTCGGCCAACGCGTGACGTTCGACACGCGCATTTGGGCCGGCTTCGTCGTGCAAGACGTCGAGGTGTCCGACCTGGACTCCGATGGCGTCCCGCTCGAGCTCTACGACCAGCGTGACCGCGGGCTCACGCGCCTGAACGGCTTCTCGTTTGATCTCTCCTCGCGCCGCGTCGACAACGTGCTCATCCCGCACGACGGCTACACCTTGGCGCTCGGTACGGTCCTGTACTCGACGGATCTCGGCGGCGAGTTCGACATCACCACCGCCGAGCTTCGCGGAGACTGGTACACCCCGACGTGGACCAGCGACGACGGCACCCAACCCGTGCTGCACATCGAGTTCAACGCCGCGGCGCAGCAGCCTTACGATCAGACTCCGCGTGTTCCGTACACGGAGCGCTATTTCCTCGGCGGCACGAACTCCCTGCGCGGCTTCCAGTTCCGCGGGGTCGGTCCGATG
>JBIKYW010000041.1:0-12233 GCA_044355055.1 Planctomycetota bacterium
TGCGGAGCAAATGGGGGCTCTTGGGTACAAGCCGAGGGTCGAAACTGCTCCCAACTTCTCCCCGTGGAAGGGTGTGGAAACGCAGGCCGGTCCTGCACGTTTCCTCCACACTTTTCCGCATCCACAAGCTCCCTTCGCTTCGCTCGTAAGTCCCGTCTGAAAAGACACTTGGAAGTCTCCAGCGAGTCGTTCTGCACAGCCGAGCGGCCCGTTATGATGACGATGAAATAGATCCCTCTCGAAGAAGAGGGAAAACCACCGAGCCCGCTCGCTCCGCACCCTGTCCAACCCCAAGCCCTTGGAAGTCCCACATGAAGGTCCTCTGCTCTCGCGAGAAGCTGCGCGAAGGCCTCGCTCTCGCCAACAGCGTCATCCCGAGCAAGAGCCCGAAGCCGATCCTGACCAACGTCTTCGTGACGGCATCCGGAGACACGCTCGAGCTCGTTGGAACGGACCTCGACGTCTCGTTGCGCTACCGCATCAGTGATCAGGTCAAGGTGATCGAACCGGGCACCGTCGTCGTCTCGGCCCGAATCCTGCACGACTTCGTCAGAGACTTCTCGGGCGAAACCGTCGAGCTCTCCACCAAGGACCAGAACTGCATCGTCAGCAGCGACGAAGACTCGGCGGAGCTCGTCACTTCGGACGTCGACGAGTTCCCGGAGATCGCCGGCTTCGAAGAAGCGGGAGCATTCTCGCTCCAAGCGGGCACGTTCACGGCCCTTGTGAACAAGACTCAGTTTGCGGCAGCGCGTGAGCAGGGTCGTTACGCCATGCACGGCGTGCTCGTCGAGATCGGTGACGGTCTTCTCAAGATGGTGGCCACCGATGGACGTCGTCTGGCACTCGCCAACGCTCCGATGGACACGCAGTCGGGGCAACGTCCCCAGAAGCAGTGCATCGTGCCGACGCGCGGCACGCAGCTCGTCGCTCGGGTCATGAGCGATCCGCTCGACCAAGTGAAGCTCTTGTTCACGGAGAGCCAGATCGGCATCCGGACGCGCAACGCCGAGGTTTTTGCTCGCTTGCTCGATGGCGAGTTCCCGCGCTATGGCGCGGTGATCCCCGCCGAATCCCGCAACTACTGCGAAGCAGACGCCGCCCTGCTCGAGCGCAAGATCCGACTCGTGGCCAACGTGACCGGAGAAGAAGCTCGTGCCGTTCGCTTCTCTCTTTCGAATGGTCGACTCGAGCTCTTCGGACACAGCGCTGGCCGTGGTGAGGCGCACGCCTACATGCCGGTGGACTACAAGGGTCAGGATGCCGAGATCGCGTTCAACCCCGACTACGTGGTCGATGGCCTCAAGAACAGCGAGAGCGGCCTCGTGAAGCTGGAGTTCAACGAGAAGACGTCCCCGGGCAAGTTCAACCTCGGCGAGAACTACATCTACATCGTGATGCCGATCACGATCGACGCGTAGTGACCGACGACACGAGCGATCCCCAGCGCCGCCGTGGCGGCATCACGTCGATGCAGGTGGCGATGAGCCGCTTCCTGCGCGACACGGGGCTGCGCTCCAAGCTCCGCAACGTCGCGATCTTCAAAGCGTGGCGCGATGCCCTTGGCATCGTGCTCGCCCAACGTGCGCGACCGGTTGCGTTCCAAGACGGCGTGCTCGAAGTGAGCGTGCAGTCGTCCGCCCATCTCCAAGAGCTCGTCTCCTTCACGGGCGAGCAGTACCGAACCAAGGCCAACCGCAAGCTCGGCTCCGAGAGGATCCGCAAGGTGGTCTTCCGACTCGAACGATCCACATGAGCGAAACGACGACGACCAACGAATACGGCGCAGCTTCGATCACGGTTTTGGAGGGCCTCGAGGCCGTCCGCATGCGCCCGGCCATGTACATAGGTGATACCGATGTCCGCGGTCTTCACCACCTGATCTGGGAAGTGGTCGACAACTCGGTCGACGAAGCGCTCAACGGACCGTGTCGTCACATCGACGTGGAGATCCGAACCGACGGTTCTCTCTCGGTGACGGATGATGGGCGCGGCATTCCGACGGAGATCAAGCAGCCGTACGGGATCTCGTCGGTCGAGCTGGTGCTCACCAAGCTCCACGCGGGCGGCAAGTTCGATCACGGCGCCTACAAGGTCTCGGGCGGTCTCCACGGCGTCGGCGTGTCGTGTGTGAATGCCCTGAGCGAGTGGCTCGAGGTCACCGTCGAGCGCGACGGCAAGAAGCACTGGATGCGGTTTCAGCGTGGCGCGGCGCAAGCTCGTCTCGCAGAGCAAGGTGCTTCGAGCCGCCGCGGCACGCAGGTCGTGTTCAAGCCCGATGCCAAGATCTTCCGTGTCGTCGACTTCGACTACGAGACGATCGCCAACCGTCTGCGCGAGACGGCTTACCTGATGGGCACGCGCGGGCTGTCCATCACACTCGTCGATCAACGCACGGGTCACCGCGAACACTTCGCGTTTCCCGGCGGGATCCGCGACTTCGTGGCGCACATCAACACGAACAAGGAACCGCTCCACCCCGACGTCATCCACTTCGACAAGTCCGGTGTCGCCGAGGAGAACCCGAACGTCGAGTACCGCGCAGAGATCGCACTGCAGTACACCGACGCCTATCAAGAGAGCGTCTTCACGTTCGTCAACAACATCAAGACGCCGGGCGGCGGCACGCACCTCTCAGGCTTCCGCACGGCGCTCACGCGAACCCTCAACGCGTACGCGAAGCAGGAGAAGCTGATCAAGGATTCCGACAAGATCCAGCTCACCGGTGATGACTTCCGCGAAGGCTTGACGGCGATCATCTCGACCTTCGTGCCCGATCCGCAGTTCGAAGGTCAGACGAAGGACAAGCTCGGCAACCGCGAGGTCGAAGGGGTCGTGAACTCGATCGTGGGCGACGTGTTCGCTCGCTATCTCGAAGAGCACCCCGCAACCGCCAAGTCGATCATCCAGAAGGCGATCAACGCACAGGCGGCGCGCGAAGCTGCCCGTCGTGCGCGTGACCTCGTGCGACGAAAGTCCGCGCTCGCAAGCGGCAACCTGCCCGGCAAGCTCGCCGACTGCCAGAGCGATGACAAGAGCGAGAGCGAGCTGTTCCTCGTCGAAGGTGACTCGGCAGGCGGCTCCGCGAAGGAAGGCCGTGATCGTCGCTTCCAAGCGATCCTGCCCCTGAAGGGCAAGATTCTGAACGTCGAGAAGGCGCGGCTCGACAAGATGCTCGCGCACTCGGAAATTCAGACGATCATCTCGGCACTGGGCTGCGGCATCGCCGAGGAATTCACGCTCGACAAGGTGCGCTACGGCAAGACGATCATCATGACCGACGCCGATGTGGACGGCTCCCACATCCGCACCTTGTTGTTGACGTTCTTCTTCCGCCACATGCGGCCTCTGATCGAAGCGGGCATGCTCTACATCGCGCAGCCGCCGCTCTACAAGGTGAAGGCCAAGGGCTCGGAGCGCTACCTCGCGAGCGACGCGGAGCTGCGCAAGGCCCTGATCGATCTCGCAGTGGATTCGATGTCGATCCGCGACGTGTCGACGGGCAAGGAATGGAAGGGAGCCGCGCTCACCGAGCTTCTCGACGCGCTTCGGCAGCTTGAAGAGGCGTTGGAGCGCGCGATTCCGCTTTGGACCCGCGTTCCTTCGCACGAGGTTGTCGCGACATGGGATGGTGGTCGCGTGGCATCCCACTGGGTGCACGCACAAGGCCGGGATCACTTCTTCGAGAACGAGGAAAAGCAAAAGGACTTCCTCGAGCTTCAGAAGGCCGGAACTCGTGGCGAGCTGCTCGTGTTCGACGGACCGGACAGCAAGGTGCCGCGCGACGACGCTCACGTGCTCGCTTCGCGGCTGCCCCACGCAAGCGACGTCTCCAGCGCGCTGGCCAACCTCGCCCAACGCGGCCTCGCACCCAAGGGCACCACGTGGGAGCTCGTCCGCACGAAGTCCACGACCGCCTGCGCGAACTTGGTCGAGCTTGCGCGCTCGATCCGCAAGAGCGCCGAAGGCGACATCGACGTTCAGCGCTACAAAGGTCTCGGTGAGATGAACCCCGAGCAACTGTGGGAGTCGACGATGGATCCCAAGCGCCGTCGTCTCTACCGAGTGCGCCTCGAAGACGAGTTTGCGGCGGACGCGATCTTCACGGTCCTGATGTCGAACCAAGTCGACGCACGTCGTCAGTACATCGAGCGGTACGCACTCGAAGTGACGAACCTGGACGTGTGAGGTTCCACCGATCCGTGGTGGCGCCTCTGGGCGAGACACGGTCGGAAAAAATTGCAGGAGCCTCAGGCGGGGGCGGGGTTCGAGCCGATACCCCACGGCGAGCTCCCCCCCGTGAAGAACAGCTACCGTCTCGACTATCCGAGCCTGGCCGAGATCCTCGGTCAGCGCGGGCTCGTCGACGCCCAGCGCTTGAAGCTGGCACTGCAGGCGAGCCAGACCGGTCCGATTCCATTTCCGGAGCTCCTCGTGGGGGAGGGACTGATCGGTGATTGGGACCTGTCGCGACTGGTGTGCGACCTCTACGGCTTGCCGTTTCTCCCTGTCGATCTCTACGCGCCGTCGCCCGATGCGATGGGCGGTCTCGACGCTGAGTTCTTGCGCACGCATCGGCTCGTGCCGCTCACGCGTCACAAGCGCTTGCTCACCGTGGCAATGCCGGCGCTCGTTCCGGCGGAAGTGCTCGCGCAGCTCTCCAGCGCCGCAGACCTGCAGGTCATGCCCGTGGTTGGAACCGTGAACACCAACAACCACTGGATGCTCGAGCATCTACCGGCGCCGTTGCCTCAGACTGGCGGCGATGGAGGTTGGAACAAGATCTTCGACGAGGGCGATGCGGCCGTACTGCTCAATCTCGACTCGGAGCCGACTCTGAAGCAGGAGGCGCCTGCGGCTCCGCTGCCTTCGCAGTTCCCTCCGCTGGCGGCGCTGCCGAAGTTCCCGACGCCGCCGAAGCAGCGCTGAGAGACGACGAGCTCGCCGGAGCCTTCTCGCTCTCCATGGCGGCGCGCGCCATCGCGAGCTCGCGCTGAACCGAGTCACGAGCGACGCGCTGCGCTTCCTCAAACTCGCGCTTCGCCTTGTGGATCTCCTGATCGATGCCGGTTTCACGGCGCAGATCCGAGAGAGAGCGCTTCACGCGCTGGAATGTCGCAGCCGTCTCACCCGCGACCTGCGGAAGACGCTGACCGAAGACCAGAATCGCAACCACGAAGATCACGACCAGCTCGGCAAAGGACAGCCCGAAGAACTCCATGACGAGGTCAGTGTAACGAAGGACCGCGACGAGAGAGGCGTGACTAGCGTCGTGCCGCTCGCCAGCGGTCCAACAGTCCAGAGGAGTCACGCCGCCACGCGAAGTTCGGCGTGATGTTGAAGCGCAGACTGCCTACGCCTTCCCCAGCAACGTAGGAGTTCTGCATCTCGAACACGAAGTCGTGTCCGAAGCGGCGCAAGCTGACCGCGTAGGCGAGGCGATCGTCCTGTCCTCCGATGCTGAAAGTCTGGCGGCCTTCGAGCTCCCACTTGGCCGACAGCGCATAGCGCGCCCCGACGGACAAGGCGTTGTAAAGCCGATCCCCGAAACGATCGCGTCCCGTGTGATAGCCCGTTTCGAGCGTCAGGCTCTCGTAGGGCTCGATCCCCGTGATCGTACGTGAGTAGTCCGTTTCACCGCTGACGGTGTCGTAGCGCGCGTCGTGCATCACCCCGTAAGGAATCCCGCGGAACGAAGAGAGCCAGTTCACGCGCGTCGCTGTCGGCAGCCAGCCTTCGCTGAGACCGACGCCGACGTTGTCGGCCCACGTCTGCGATACTTCCATGTCGAGGTCGCTCGTGAGCTCGCGACTTTCCCAACGCGATCGCAGGTTGAAGTCCACGAACTGCCCCTGCACCGAGCGGTCGAGCAGGTCGAACTCCACGACCGGCAGGTTGTGCTCAGAAGACACGACGTCACTGCGTACTTCGATCGACGGTGTGACGACGTGGCGTGAGCCATCAGCAAAAGTGCGCCACACGGAAGTCGAAGTGGTGACGCCCGCGATCAACGCGGTTCGGGACGCACTCGAATCGTCGCTCTGGCTCTCGCTCCAGCCGGTCGCCCGAGCTTCGACGAAAGGTGTCGTTCGCAGACCCGCGAAGTTGAGAGTCAGCGGAACTTCGATGCGATGTCCCGTGTCCAGGCGAACCACCTGCCGATTGCCGAGACCATCGGCGAACGGTGCTTGGTACGCAGGGTCTCCGTTGAAGCGCGCGAGATTGTCGATCGAAACGTTCGAGCTCGCGACGACCGGGATGTCCGCAACACGGCCGATCTCGGCGCGGCCGGAGAGCCAGCCGAGCGAGGGCTGATCGATCACCGACGTGCGGAAGTCCTCGATGCGTGCTTCCGCGGTAGCGCTGTAGAAGTTGAGGCCGTCGACCTTGCGCCAGTAGGCGAAGTTCTCGCGCTCCTCGTAGGAGAGATAGTCCGACTCCCAGAACTCGGCCTGGACGCCAGGGTCGGTCTGGTAGGTGAGAACCGTGTCGATCCACTCGTCGCGACCGAGCATGAAACGGCCGCGGCTGTGGAACCACGTGCGCAGATCGCCACGGTCCGACTGAGGAACTCGCACGAGGCCGCGGTCGCGGCCCGTGTCCCACACAGTGTCGAGATTGAAGTTGTAGTGGTAGCGGTCGCCCGCGCGAATCTCGCTCTCGAGGCCGAGCACGATGCCGCGGCTGGTGAGATCGACGCGGGCACGGTTGCTGCCCTGCTGCTCGGGCAAGTCGAGGTCGGGGGAGAGCTTCTCCGCCAGCCAGCGGAAGCCATCGCCAATCCAGCCGAGCTCGCCGCTGATGCTCGCCGAGATGAAGGTGCCGAGCTTCGAGTCGCTACCGAACGAAGGCAGGCGGAAACCGCCGACGGAGAGCGCGTCGCGATCGAGCTTGTAGTCGTTGGTCATCGGGCCAGCGATGCGCGGTAGGGGAATCCCCATGCCGCCGACAACCGAGATCTCGTTGTCGTCGAGCTGGAAGTCCCAACCGTCGCGCTCCGAAACCTCTTCGAGCCGATCCGTGTTGGGGTTGCGCCTCTCCACGGTCTTGAAGCGCGGCAGAATGCTGAAACTGCCGATCTTGATCTCGTAATCCGGCACGTCGTACTCACAGGTGGTCGCGAGCGCGTTGTTGGCGCTCATCGAGCCGTCTGACGAGGTTCGCAGCCACGCGGCCTGTACCTTGAGACTGTAGTTCCGTCCTCCGAGGGGAAGATCGACGTCCAAAACGAACTCGTGAACCCAGCCATGGCCATCCACCATGTCGAGGTAGATCGCTTCGGCGCGCGCTTTGCGCTGGTCGCCGATGCGATACTCGACATCGCCGTCGAGGTAGAGCTCTTGCAGCCACGAGGACGCGTTGCGCAGCGAAAAGCCGCCGAAAGCGCGGAGCGGGACGCGCTCGCTCGCCAACGTGTCGGGATCTTCCACTAGAGCGGGCTCGCGTGAACCATCGGAAGCGAGCTCGCGCCAGCGCGTCGCGTCGACCCACAAGAGGGCCCAGTTCGCGCGCAGCACATTGGCGCCGTCGCGGAAGACCGGCTGTCGGAACACGAGCGCAGTGCGATCTTCCATTGGGATGGGCTCGAGCGCGTCGTAGGAGAGCGACCAACTCTCCAATTCGTCGGGCGACGAGCGCACCGAACCAGCCTCCGACTGTAGGAAGCCCGTCGAAAGATCGAGTGTGAACGACGGCGAGGACCAAGTGGTTCCGCTGCGCTCGATGGTGGCCTCGCGAGCCTCTGTGCCGCCAGGCTCGCCGAGCAGCGCCAGACGGCGTGACGCTTGCTCAATCGTGATCACATCTGCTTGTGCACGGCCGACTCCCGCGGCATCGAGACGCACCGTTCCATGCGCGACGAGATCGACCCACGAAATCGTGGGGGACCCTTCTTCGGCCTCCTCGTCTTGGCGCGAGCCGCGCAGCACGAGCAGGTCTGCGTCGATGGACCACGGCTGTCCCTCCTGATCCGCACCGCCGAGGTAGACGCCCTCCGACAACGTGACCTGCGTCTCGTCGATCGACATGAGGCCGCCGATCGCCCGCAGCTTGTTCGAGCTTGCCGCTCCACGGTCTCCGGCGAGGCCGGACGCCATGCCGTCGAACTCGACCTCGAAGCCCGCGGCGACCAAGCGCTCGGGTCCGAAGTCGATGCGGTTCGCGAGCACTTCGAGCGTCTCCGCGCGCTGACCGATGCGGCCTGAGAGCGCGACCTTCGCGTCGGACTCGTCAGATTCGAGCCGACCCGTTCGGTCGGCATGCAGCTCGAGTCGATGCCCGCGACCGGAGTACTTCGGCGCACCGTCGTCGAGCGCGAAGCTCGTCTCGCCCAACGCCACCATCAACGAAGGCTCGAAGTTCTTCTCGGAAGCACCGCGCGCCTCGGCGTGAAAGCGCTCCGTGGAGAGCGAGAGCTTCTCTTCTTCGTCGATGCGAACGACGCGCACGGCTTCGCCCGCATCCAAGATGAGCTCGGGAACGTCCTCGACGTCTTCGAGGGCGACCCCACGCTGGAGAACGATCCAGCCGGCTCGCAGGTCGTGCGAGAGACCGGGGCTCTGTAGGTAAGCGTGCGCCTTGCCACGCGCATCGAGTTGATGTGGTTCGAGGTCGATGAAGCGCGCTTCGAACCAGCCGTCGGCGACATCCACCCGTGCGGGCACCTCTTCGGTTCCCGAGAGCTCGCCCGATTGCGCGGAGCGTGCTTCGAAGCGCTCGCCGCGGCCCGTTCCCTCGGGCAGCTCGACTTGAACATCGCCGAGGGCGACGAGCCGCGCCCGCTCGACATCGAGGTCTTCGATGCGCCGCGCCTTGCCACGCATCGCGCGCGGGCCGCCGAGCGAGAAGTCCACCTCACGGGCGAGGGGAAGGAAGAGCAAACCTTGACGCTGCTCTGCGATCAGTCCTCCGCGCGCGAACACATCGACGTTCTCTCCAGAAGGCAGCACGCCGAGGACGCGTGTGTCGGACTCGGTCGAGAGCCGCACCGCACTCGCTCCTTTCGCGTCGTAGAACGACGCGACGCGCAGTGCTTGGGTGGTCAGCGTCGATTGCTCATAGGTGAAGCGCACGTTGCCTACGGCGACGAGCTCGCGCGCAGCGCTTCGATCCGACTTGGCTTCCCCGAGGTCGCCGCGGATCGCTCCGTCGCACAAAAGAGTCGCGCCAACGGCAGGCATCCGCAGACGAGCCGGACCGGTGAAAAGAAACGAGCCCGAGCCGCCGAGCCCCAGCTCCAAGGGTCCCGCGCCGTCGAGCAACACGGTCAGCATGTCGCCTTCGCGCAGCAGCTCAGGCGGAACGTCCGCGAGATTCGCGCCGCGCAGCAACGCCTCGAGCTCGGGTGAGCCATCGAGGGTCGCGCGGCTCGGACGACCGTTCTCGTCGAACTCCATCAAGAGCCGGTCAGCTCGCGCAAGTCCCTCCGAAGGCTCGACGACGACATGCCCCGTCGCTTCGGCGCGAACGGGACGCATCCGCGAGCCCTCGGTGCGCTCGAGAGCTCCGAACAGACGAATCGAGTCGGCTCTGAGCTTCAGCGCCGAGCCCATTTCGAGCTGCAGTTGCGCCTCGCCTTCGAGCTCGAGTTCGACCGTATCGGGTGCGAGGTCGTCGCGCGAGCGCACAACGAGTCGGCCCGAGGACTGAAGCATCGCCGCCGAACCATCGTCGAGCAGCACGCGGGCGCGTGGCTCATTTTCGATCGTGATCGACTCGGCTTGGCGCTCGAGCACGAGCCCGCGACCCGAGACATTGAGTCCGCGTCCTTCGATCACGAGCACATCGGAAGACGAGGCGCGTTCGAGCGCCACTACGGATTCGAGCTTCGGCACGCGCAGGGTCAACGGTGCGAAGCGCGAGCCTCGCTCGTAGCGCACATCGGCATCTTCGAGCACGATCGGTGACGTCTCGTCGAGGGCCGGAGCGGGTTCGACCAAGATGCGCGCCTTCGCGCGCGACGCCTTCGCGGAGGCTTCGCGCTCGCCGCTCGCCGGATCGAAGAGCTCGAAGGTCGCGCCGCGCAGCTCGAACTCGCCCTCGCCGAGCGTGCGGCTGTCCTCGGCGACGAGGTGGGAGCGCTTGCGAGGCTGCGTCGGATCGCTGGTGTCGTTGGCCCAGATGTCCAGCGGACCGGAGAGAGCGACCTGAGCGCCTTTCCCCGCGCTCTGACCGAGCTCCGTGAGCTCGCTTTTCGCCGGCTCGGGCGAAGGCTGCGGCTCGACGTCGGGCTTGGACGCTGTGGGCGTCGGCTCGGGCGTGCGCCGCGAGTCGAACCACCACACGAGGCCCGCGCCGAGCGCGAGCAGCAGGAGGAAGACGACGAGCTTCCTCATGCCCCGTAGGAACCGACGATCGACGACCAACGGCCTTGGGCGCGCAGGATCATCTCGGCGAGCTCGCGTACAGCCCCGGCGCCGCCCGAGGCGTGCGTCACGAAGTCGGCGCGCGAGAGAACTTCGGGCCGCGCATTGGCAGGCGCGGCGAGGAACGCGACGCACGGACGCAGCGAGAGGTCCGGCAGGTCGTCGCCCATGGCCGCGGTTTCGCGCGGGGCGATCGAGAGGCGCTCTTGGATCGCGCGCAGCGCCGCGGTCTTGTGGAGTTGTCCGAGGTGGAGTTCGGTGACGCCGAGGCCCTCGGCGCGAGCGACCGTGGCGGGGGAGTTGCGGCCTGTGATCCACGCGACCGTGATGCCAGCGCGCTGGAGTTCCTTGATGCCGAAGCCATCGACGACCGAGAAGCGCAGCGACTCGCCGCCGGCGCTCACGGTGACGGCACCGTCCGTGAGCGTCCCGTCGACATCGAGCGCCACGAGGCGCACCGGCCGCAGCAGCTCCGCGAGGCGCGGCTCCACTCCATCCCCCTTCATCGCGGGGGCAGAGCTTAGAGACGCGTGTCGAGAATGTCCTGCACGTCGAGCAGGCCCACGGGACGTCCGTCCGCGTCGAGCACGGGGATCTGGTCGACGCGGAACTCGCGCAGGAGCCGCTCGGCTTCTTCGAGCAGCTGATCGGGGCGCACCGCCTTGGGGTTGCGCGTCATGAAGCTCTCGATCCCGTCCTCGCGGCGCAGCTCTCCGCGCTCGGCCACGAGGCGGCGCAGGTCGCCGTCGGTGAAGATCCCGGCGAGGCGGCCGTCGGCTCCGATGATCAGGGCGGCGCCCGGCTTGCCGGGGGTGTGACCCATCACGCGCAGGGTGGCCGCGAGCGTGGAGGCAGCCGGGACGAGCGGCAGCTCGGCGTTGCGGCGCATGATCTCGGCAACGCGCATCAGCTTGCGACCGAGCGAGCCCGCGGGGTGGTAGAGGGCGTACTCCTCGCGGCTGAAGCGGCGCTCGGCGGAGAGCACCATGGCCACGGCATCGCCTAGGGCCAACATTGCGGACGTGCTCGCCGTGGGGGCGAGGCCGAGCGGGCAGGCCTCGTCGACGCGGCCGATGTCGAGCACGACGTCGGAGAGCTGAGCGAGACCCGAGCTCGGGTTGCCCGTCAGGGTGATGACCTTGGCGCCGATCTTGCGGGCCACGGGGACCACGACCTTGACCTCGGCGGTCTCGCCGGAGTTGGAGAGCGCGAGGAGGACGTCGCCGGAGCGGATGCGGCCGAGGTCGCCGTGGAGAGCCTCGGCGGGGTGCAGGAAGATCGAGTCGGTGCCCGTGCTCGCCAGCGTGGCCGAGACCTTCTGGGCGATCAGGCCGGCCTTACCCATGCCCGTGCAGACCACGGTTCCCTTGCAGGCGAGGAGCAGGTCGATGGCGGCGACGAAGCGCTGGTCGAGCAGGGTCTCGAGACGCGCGATGGTGCGCGCTTCGACGCGGATCACCTCGCGGGCGCGCTCCAAGCGATCGGCGGGGCCGCCGGACTTGCCGAGCGGGGCGGGGTCGATGGGGGCGGAGTCGGCCATCGGTCGGCGTTCTTGCGTCGGGGTTCGCGGGTCGGCGCTCATGGAGACGGCCCGAGGATAGCGCATCCGCTGCAGCCCCGCCCGAGGGCCGCGCTGTGCTATAAACCGCGCCGCGCAGGCCCCGCCGCGCGTCCTCGATCCGCATCGTGCTCTCCCGGCTGCGACCCCACGTCCCGACCCTCTGCGCAGCCCTCCTGTGCACGGCCGCCCCGCTTCCTCAATCCCTGAGCTCGGGCTCGGTCGAGGTGCTCCAGATCGCCTTCGTGGTGGTCTTCGTGGTCCTCTCCCTCACGCTCCACGAGGCCGCGCACGCCTGGGTGGCGTGGAAG
>JBIKYW010000375.1:0-3949 GCA_044355055.1 Planctomycetota bacterium
GCTCGCCGCCCATCGCGGGCCCGAGCGTGAAGCCGAGCCCGAAGGCCGCGCCGACGAGGCCGAGACCCTTGGTGCGATTCTCGGCCGTCGTGACGTCGGCGATGTACGCGTTGGCCGTCGAGATGTTCGCGCCGAAGAACCCCGCGAGCATGCGCGAGGCGAAGAGCACGTAGAGCACCTCGCGCGGCGTGCAGCCCGCGCCAAAGAGCGTCCGCGCGACTTCGTCGCTGTAACCGAAGGCGAGGTAGGCGAGCGCCGTGCCGATCAGCCCCCCGACCAGCACGGGCTTGCGCCCGATGCGATCCGAGAGCCGCCCCCACATCGGCGCGAACAGAAACTGCATGCCTGAGAAGCACGCGAAAAGCAGACCGAGCTCGGCCTCGCTCGCCTGATACGCGATCGAGTAGATCGGCAAGAGCGGGATCACGATCCCGAAGCCGAGCAGGTCGATGAAGACCGTGAGGAAGATGAAGAGCAGCGGCGAGCGACCCGCCGGATCGCGCTTTTGGGCGTCGGACATAGGTGCGGGAGTGTAGCAGTGGGCGCCGCGCGCTCCGCGAGCCTGCGACTCACGCGCAGCGGCTGGAAAGGACTTCCCATGCACGCCCTCCGCAGGGGCATCGGCACAGTTGCGGCGGCGATGCGGCCGATACTGCGAGCACCATGAAGTCCATCCTTCCGCTCGCGCTCGTGGTCTCCGCCGTCGCCTCGCTCGCTTGGGCCGCATCGCCCCAGCAGGACGCACCGCTCGAGCGACTCGCGGTGGTCGAGAAGGAGCTCGCCGACCTGAAGGCGCGCCTCGCGCACCTCGAACAGGGCGGAGCCGGAACGGAGCTCGCGCGGGGCCTCCAGCAAGACCGCGAGCGCCACGAGGCGCTGCTCGCATGGGCGCGCACGCAGGGCGAAGCCGCGAAGGCTCTTCAGGGCGTGCTCGCCGACGCCCGGGAGAAGGGCTTCACCGCAGGGATCAACCCGGCCTCGCGCGAGGCACTTCTGGCCGGTTTCGACGCTCTCGCCACGGCGCTGCGCCGCTCGCCCCAGCCCGCGCCCGCGGCGGCGCCGGAAACCACCCCGCGCGGCAACGTCCGCCGCGGAGGCGAGGGGAAGTAGCCCCCTCGCCCCGTGCAACAGCGCGCCCCTTCGGCCACAATCGAGCCGATGACGCGCAAGCTCTTCACCCCGGCCCAAGCCAACCGCACGCTCCCGCTCGTGCGTCGCATCGTCGACGACATCCTGCTCCGCGGGCGCGAGCTGCGGCGGCTCGTCCCGCGCCACCGCGACGCCGAGGCGCGCGAGCGTGTGGACCTGCTCGGCGAGGAGATCGAGGCTCTGATCGAAGAGCTGCGCCACATCGGCTGCGACTACAAGGACTTCGCCTTCGACAAGGGACTCGTCGACTTCCCCGGCGCCATCGAAGGTCAACCCGTGCTGCTCTGCTGGCGCAGCGACGAGCCGCGCGTCGAGTGGTACCACGCGCACGAAGCAGGCTTCGCCGGCCGCAAGCGCATTCCGGAGTCGCTGCTCGTCGAGGAGCCGGTGCGTCAAGCGTGAAGCGCGTCGGCGACTCTCAGCCCACGCGACCTTCGGCTCCGCGCCGCCGCCGCGCTGTCGCGCTCGACGAGGCACAATCCGACGATGCTCGCTCGGCGCCCGTGCAGCTCCCGCGCACGATCGCCGAGCACGCCGACCTCTACCTCGCCGAGCTCGCCGCCGCACGGGGCGCTTCCGAGCACACTCTGCGCGCGTATCGCAAGGACCTCGACGAGTTCCTCGCCTACGCCGCGGCACTCGAACTCGAAGATCCCGCGGCGATCACGGCGCGCACCCTGCGCGGGTTTCTCTTTTCCCTCGACGACCGCGGCCTCTCGCGCAGCTCCGCACGCCGCAAGCTCTCCGCCGTGCGCTCGCTCTTCAGCCACCTGCTCGAACGCGGCTGGATCGAGCAACATCCGGGCAAGGCGCTGCGCTCCGGCAAGCTCGCGCGCAAGCTCCCCGGCGCCGTCGACGCGGGCGAGCTCGATCGCTTGTTCGCATGCTGCGACTTAGCCACGCCGCTGGGCCGCCGCGACCGCGCGCTGCTCGAGTTCGTGTACTCCGCGGGCACCCGCGCGGCGGAAGCCGTCGCGCTCGACCTGCGCGACCTCGACCTCGCCTCCGGAGTCGCGCGCGTCCGCGGCAAGGGACGCAAGGAGCGCCTCGTCGGAGTCGGCTCCAAGGCTTCCGCCGCGCTCTCGGCCTACCTCGCCGATCCCGAGCGCCCCGCGCCCCAACCGCGGGCCGCGGACGCCGTGTTCCTGAACGCGCGCGGCGGGAGGCTCACCACGCGCGCGCTCGGGATGATCCTCGACAAAGCCACGCTTCAGGCAGGACTGTCGCGCAAGCTCCATCCCCACCTCTTGCGCCACTCGTTCGCCACGCACCTGCTCGACGCCGGCGCGGATCTCAAGGCCGTGCAAGACCTCTTGGGCCACGCCCACATCACCACCACGCAGATCTACACGCACGTCTCCATCGAGCGCCTGCGCAAGGTCTACGAGCAGGCCCACCCGCGCTCGGGCAAGTCCGATTGACTCTCGTGCGTCGCCAGTGGGAGCACTGCGAGCCCATGGACTTGGAACGAGATGGCGCGTGCTGCGGCGAACTCGATCTCTCGACGCGTTGCCGCGGAGGTTCTCGCCGCGGAGCTTCGAAACGCGCGGATCCGTAGGCTCAGCGCGCGCCTTGATTGCTCGCGGTCACGGTTAGCTCGAACCTCGCGATCGACTCGCCGCGCGCCCAAGCATTGCACGCTTCGAGATCGGTGCAGCGCTCGACGTCGAGGTCCAGAACATGCTGCCAGCGCTCGCGAGTGCGCTCGTAGTTTTCCTTTCCGGATCCCGCGAAGCTCGGGTCGAGCATGTAGGCGTACTGAGCCAACCACTCTCGCCGACTTTGCAGCGCGCGGCGCACCTCCGCGATCCGCTGCTGCATGTCGTCGGAAGAAAGCTCGGGCGACGCCTGCATCGGCAACATGGGACAGCTCGGCAGACTCCGATCGTGGCCGCTCAGATAGAACGCCGTGGCTCGCCCCTGCTTCTCGCCCCGCAGCGCGACCGAGAGATCCTCGCGGACTTGGCATTGCACGAGGCTCGGATCCTCGCAGTAGATCCACAGCAGCGGACCGCCACCGCCGTGGCGCGTTGCGACCACCGTCCCACCCTCCGCCAGCGCGACCGGACTCAGCTCCTCGTTCATGTGCTCCCAGATGTCGTCGTGCCCCGGCAGCACGGAAGCGCCGAAGTTCGTGCAGGCCGACACCCACGTGGCGAGGCAAAGGACGAGGAAGGTACGGATGCTGGCGCTTCGCATGGTTCGAACGGGAATGAGGTGATAGGAGGCGCGAGCCCGCCTCACGAGTTGCCCTGTGGGCTCGAAGCATAGTTTCAGGGCGCACTCGACGCGCAAACTCCGCCCGACCGGCGGCCAGAGGCCATCGAGCCGGTCCAGGTTGCGCCCCGGAGTGTTCGCGAGCCGACCGAACCGCACTTGCCCCGCCAACGGCGAGGCGGGATTCCCACGGCATCGCCAAGACGGTTCCGTGCCCAGCGCAAGCTCGCACCCTGATCGGAACGTCAGGGGAGCTGGAGTGGTGATCCCAAGGGGGTAAGCCGCGGGCCCGGCGCGCAGCGACGGGACGCGAAGACGCCTTGGCGTCTTCGCGAGCGGATCCCCTCGCAGTTGCCCCGCAACTGCCGCACGGCCGCCCGAGCGGCAGTGCCCACCCACATGCACTCGATGGCCCCGCCATCGAGTGCCGAGATCCCCCAGCCAACCAAGCCGAGATCACCTAGACAGCTCGGTGCCTAGCGCAAGCTCGCACCCTGATCGGAACGTCAGGGGAGCTGGAGTGGTGATCCCAAGGGGGTAAGCCGCGGGCCCGGCGCGCAGCGACGGGACGCGAAGACGCCTT
>JBIKYW010000038.1:0-12732 GCA_044355055.1 Planctomycetota bacterium
CTCCGTGTAGCTGCCGAACTCGATCAACTCGAGGCGGTCGATCAGCGGCTCGGGGATCGGCGAGAGGTCGTTCGCGGTGACGATGAACAGGCACTCGGAGAGGTCGAAGGGCACCCCGAGGTAGTGGTCGACGAACTCGCGGTTCTGCTCGGGGTCGAGGATCTCGAGCAGCGCGCTCGACGAGTGGCTCCAGCCGCTGCCGTGGATCTTGTCGAGCTCGTCGAGCAGGATCACGGGGTTGCGCACACCGGTGCGCGCGATCCCCGTCAGCAGTCGTCCCGCGACGGCGCCCGCCTGCGACAGATGGCGGCCGCGCAGCTCGCTCTCGTCGGCGCAGCCGCCGACGTGGATGTGCACGAACTTGCGTCCGAGCGCCTCGGCGACGGCGCGACCCATGCTGGTCTTGCCCGTGCCCGAGGGCCCGAGGAAGCACAGCACGGTGCCGCGCGAGCTGCCCGAGAGATGACGCACCGCGAGGAACTCCCCGACGCGCTCCTTCACCTCGTCGAGCCCTGTGTGCGTGAGATCGAGCGCGGTGACGACGCGCCGGAACTCATCGGGGCTCGCCTTGGGATCGACCGTGGACGAGCTCCACGGCAGCTCGATCAGCCACTCGATCCAGTTGCGGATGCGCGTCGATTCCTCGCTGCCGATGCCGCTGCGACGCAGGTGGGCGAGCTCGCGCGCGCAGGCCCGACGCGCCGCTTCGGGGATCGCAACCTCCGCGATCTTCGCCTCGAGCTCGCGTGCGAGGGACTCCGCCGGGTCGGCTTCGCCGAGCTCCGCTTGAATCACGTGCAGTTGCTCGCGCAGGAGGCTGCGTCGCTTGGACTCGTCGACCTTGCCGTGCAGCGAGGCGGTGAGCTCGCCGCGGGCAATTTCCTGTGCGAGAAGTTCGTGGAGGAGGTCGAGTCGACGCACGACGTCGGTTTCGACGAGCATGCGGGTGCGATCGGTGTACGAGAGGTGCAGCTTCGCGGCCGCGAGGTCGGCAAAGTGTCCCGCGGCCGAGGTGTTGAGCGCGAGGACGCGCGGCAGCTCTTCGGAGTAGCGGCCGTCGATGCCGACGAGCTCGCGCACCTGCGCCATCGCGCGGTCGACGCGCGGGCGCAGCGTTTCGTCCGCGATGCGCTGGGCCGCGGGCTCCGCGGTCTCGACCTCGAACCAGCCCTTCGAGTCGTCGATCGTGCGGATCACGACGCGTCGCAGACCCTGCAGGACCACGCGCTGCGAGCCATCGGGCATGCGCGTGCGATCGAGGACGCGGCACAACGTCCCGATGCGCGCGAGCTTCGCGGGCGAGGCTTCGCCCTCGAGGTCCTCGAGCGGCAGCGCCACGAGGGGCGTGTCGTCCTCGGGGTGCGAGTCGATCGCGAGCAGGTTCTCGCGGCGTTGCAGGTCGAGCGTGGCGACGGAGCGCGGCAGCACCACCGTGCTGCGCACGGCGAGGCAGAGCATCCGTCCCGAGCGGGAAGGGCGGGAGTGGGCCATGGGGACAGGCCCGGAGCGGGCCCGTGGGCCCCTTTTCGGGCGCCGGAGGGGCCCAGGTTGCGTCGCTCTCGCTCCGCTCGGCGGCCCGCGGGCCGACCGCGCGCCGTGAACGGCCGGTTCCGCGCAGCTAAACCTTTATTGCAAAGGGATTTAGCGTGTTCTCTAGCGCGCAGCGGCCAGCACGGCCGCGCTGACGCGGTCGATGTCGGAATCGCTCAAGAAGGGGTGCACGGGCAGGCACAGCACCTCGCGCGCGAGGCGCTCGGCGTTGGGGAAGTCGCCCGGGCCGTAGCCCCACGGCTTGGCCGCTTCCTGCAGGTGCACGGGGCTGGGGTAGTGGACGCCGGCGAAGATCTGCTGCGCCGCGAGGTCGGCGAGCACCTCGTCGCGCGTGCGCTCGCCGCAGATGCGCACGGTGTACTGGTGGTAGGTGTGGAAGGCGCCGGGCACGACCTTCATCAGGCCGATCGCCGGATTCCCCGCGAGGTTGCGGTCGTAGCGCGCCGCGTTGTGGCGGCGGCGCTCGTTCCAGCGCTCGAGGTGCGGCAGCTTCACGTTCAGCACGGCGGCCTGCAGCGCCTGCAAGCGCGAGTTGGTGCCGATGCGCGCGTGCACGTACTTTGCGGGGGAGCCGTGGTCGCGCAGCTCGCGCAGGTTCTTAGCGACGTCGGCGCGCTGCGTCAGCACCATGCCGCCTTCGCCCGCGGCGCCGAGGTTTTTCGTGACGTAGAACGAGAACGTGCCCGCGTCTCCGAGCGTGCCGCAGGCCGCGCCATCGCGCCGCGAGCCGTGCGCCTGCGCGCCGTCTTCGAGCAAGAAGAGCTTCTTTTCGTCGCACAGTGCGCGGAAGGCCAACATGTCGGCGAGCTGGCCGTAGAGGTGCACCGGCAGGATGCACGTCGTGCGCGGCGTCAGCGCGGCGCGGACCTTCGCGGGATCGAGGAGCGCCGTGTCGAGATCGACGTCGGCGAGCACCGGCCGGGCGCCCATCAGCGCGATCGACGCGGCGGAGGCGAAGAACGTGAACGGGCTCGTGACGACGTCGTCGCAGGGCTTGACGCCGATGGCGAGCAGGCCGAGCCACAGGGCATCGGTGCCGGTGCCGACCGCGACGCCGTGGGCGACGCCGTGGAACTTCGCGAAGTCGCGCTCGAGCGCCTCGACCTCGGGTCCGAGGACGTACTTGCCGGAGTCGAGGGTGCGCAGCACCGCCTCGTGGAGCGCGGGACCGAGCGAGGCGCGCTCGGCGGCGAGGTCGACGGGGGCGATCGGCTTGAGGGTGGTGGCGGTGCTCGTCATGGAGGATCTCGGCAACAGGGCCGCAGATCGTGCAAAGCGGCGGGCGTCCGCGCAAATGTGCGTCGGTCTTCCGCGCGCGAAAGGTCGTGTTTCGTGCACTTTTCCGCTGCGCGCGCCGCGCTGCTACGCTCTCTCCCGATGCTCCACGAAGTCCTCCTCGCAGCGCTCGCCCAAGCCCCTCAGGAACCCGTCGCGCCCACGCCCGCTCCGGCGTGGACTCAAGCGGAACTCGAGCGCGTCGCACGCGAGATCCAAGCGGACATCGAGGAGCTGCGCGGACAGAAGTTCGCCGCGCCGGTGAAGGTGCAGCTCGCGTCGAAGGCCGACCTGCGCAAGTACGTCGAGGAGCGCACCCGCAAGACCGAGACACCCGAGAAGCTCGCGGCGGACGAGCTCGTCGGCAAGCTCCTCGGAGTGATCCCGCCCGAGCTCGATCTGATGGCGGAGACGCTGCGCTTGCTCGACAGCCAAGTGGTCGGTTTCTACGACCCCGACAGCGACTCGTTCAGCCTGATGGACGGCTGTCCGCTGGGAATGGCGCGCATGACGATGGCGCACGAGCTCGGCCACGCGTTCGACGATCAGCTCTACGGCATCGACCAACGCTTGGCGACGCTGCCGAAAGACACCGACGCGCAGCTCGCGTACTGGTGCGTGGTCGAGGGCTCGGCGACGCTCGTCGGCAATCGCTGGCAGATGGCGAACGCGAAGTCCCTCGATGCCGAGAGTCTCGCGGCCGCGAGCGAGATGATGAAGGGCAGCTTCGACACCGCGCCGCAGTGGCTGTGGAAGCCGATGATCGGCAGCTACCTCGTCGGTGCCGGCTTCTTGGCGCGCAGCGAGAACTGGATGAGTGCCCAGATGGCCAAGGCGGCGACCGAGGACGTGACGCGCGCGTTCTCCGCGCCGCCGGTGAGCACTGAGATGACGCTGCATCCTGCGAAATACTGGAATGAGGCGACGCTCGATCTGCCGCAGCGCTTTGTTGTGGAGCCGACGCGCTTGCCCGTGGGCTGGAGCGTGCTGCGCGAGGACACGCTCGGCGAGCTCGCGTGCGGGATCGTCGCGCTGCCGCCGAAGCGGCGCGGCGGCGTCGACATGTCGAACCCGATGGCGCTCATGGGGATCTCGTTCTCCAACAAGGAATCGAAGGGTTGGGACGGGGACCGCTTGGCGCTCTGTGCGAAGGGCGAGGCGCGCCTGCTGCGCTGGCGCAGCGTGTGGGACAGCGAGCAAGACGCCGCCGAGTTCCGCGCTGCTCTCGAGTCGCAATTGGAGCATCAGCGCGCCTCCGCCGCGAAGCTGCGTGTGCAAGGCGTGTCGGGGGCCGAGCTGTCGACGGGGCTCGCTGCGACGGAAGTCGAGCTGGTGGTCTGGACGGGGATCGAGGCTGCGGAGGAGCTTGCTTCGCTGCGCGCCGCGGGCCTGTTCGCGCTCGTGCCGTAGTCCCTCCCGAGTCGAGCGTTCGGCCGCTTTTTCGTAAGCTCCGCGGCCCATGACGGCTCCGCAACGTAGCTGGACGCTCGGCGCGCTGCTCGCAGTCTTCGCTGCGTGCGCAGCGCCGGAGAGGCTCGTGCTCGATGTGCCTCCGCTCGAGCGCCACCTGCCGCGCGACAGCGGCGTCGACATCGAACACTACGCCCTCGACGTCGCGCTCGACCCGACGGTGCGTTCGATTGCGGGCACGTGCCGCGTGCGCTTCCACCCGCGCTCGGATCTCGTGCGAAAGCTGTCCCTCGACCTCGATGCGCTCTCCGTGGCAGGAGTGAGCGACGGCGACGGCGTGCCGCTCGCCTACAGCGTCGAGCCCGGGAAGCTGGAGATCGACTTCGGTGCTCCGCTCACGACAGGGACATCCCACGAGGTGGAGATTGCTTACTCGGGGGTGCCGCGCCGGGGGCTGTGGTTCGCGGGCGAGCGCGAGGGCGTGCCGACGCATGCCTTCACGCAGGGACAGTGCGACGATTCGCGCGGGTGGTTCCCTTGTTGGGACGAGCCCGCCGAGCGCGCCACGAGCGAGCTGCGCGTGAAGCTCCCGCGCGGCTGGATCTCGCTCGCCGCGGGCGAGAAGGTCGAGTCGTGGGCTGCCGACGACGGCGGCACGATCGATCTGTGGCGCATGAGCACGCCGCACCCCGCCTACCTGACGACGCTGGTCGCCGGCGAGCTCGTCGAAGTGCGCTCGCGTTGGAACGGAGTGCCGCTCTCGTTCGCGGCACCGCAGCGATTCGAAGCTCACCTCGAGCCGACGTTCGGGGAAACCGCGGAGATCCTGCAGTTCTTTCAAGACCTGACGGGCGCCCGCTATCCTTACGCGAAGTACTCGCAGGTCGCCGTGGAGAACTTCCCGCACGGCGGCATGGAGAACATCTCGGCGACGACGCTGACCGATGCGTGCGTCGGCGATGCTCTCGGTCGGCGTGACTACGACCCGCGCGGCCTGATCGCGCACGAGGCGGCGCACCAGTGGTTTGGCAATCTCCTCACGTGCGCGGACTGGTCGCATGTGTGGTTGAACGAAGGCTTCGCCACCTACGGAGAGCTGCTCTACCGCGAGGCGAGCGACGGTATCGACGCGTTCCGCATCGCGATGCGCGACACGCAGGACTTCTATGCCGCAGCGGACGTTGGCGCAAATCGCCGTCCGCACGTTTGGGGCTCCTACCGCGAGCCCTTCGATCTCTTCACGCGCGGCGGGCAGGCCTATCAGGGCGCGGCGAGTCGGTTGCACCTCTTGCGCTTTCAGGTCGGAGACGCTGCGTTCTTCCGCGGGATCGAGCGGTATGTCGCGCAGGAGCGCGGACGCGCGGTCGTGACCGAGGACTTCCAGCGAGCCATGGAGCAAGAGAGCGGCCTCGACCTCGCTCCTTTCTTCGAGCAGTGGTTTTTCGCGCGTGGCTATCCCGAGTTCGACGTGCGCTGGACTTGGAGCGAGGCGCGCAAGTCGGTGCGCGTGGAAGTCGAGCAGGTGCAGTCGAGCGCGGATGGCACTCCGTCGGTGTTCACCTTGCCCGTCGACATCGAGGTCCGCGATGACTCCGGCGCACGGCGCACGCGCGTCACGATCGACGAGCGTCGCGAGGTGCTCGAGCTGTCCGCGCCGAACCGTCCGATGTGGGTGGTGTTCGACAAGCACGGGTGGGTGCCCAAGCGCTGTCGGACCCAGCGCGCGACGGGCGAGTGGATGGCACTCGCATCGCAGTCGGACGACGTGAACGAGCGGCGCGAGGCGCTGCTCGAGCTCGGGGCGCTGCTCGCGACGGAGAAGGACGAAGCGCTCCGCTGGACGATCGCCGAGACGATCCTCGGCGGACTCGCGCACTCCAGCGAGGGAGTTCGCGTAGCGGCGGCTCGCGCGTTCGCGCGAGTGCACACGACGCCGGACAATCCGATCGCGCAGGAACTCATGGGCGTGGCGAGCGGCGATCCGTCGGCACGGGTCCGCGTGGCAGCGCTCGAGACCCTCTCTGTTTGGGATTCGGTCGCGGAGTTCTCGGGCTTCGCACGCAAGCAGTTCGAGGCCCGCCACAGCTATGCGGCGATGGGCGCTGCGGCGAGGATCGTGGCTGCGGCTGAAAAGCGGGAGAGCCTTCCTTGGCTGAAGTCGCGACTCGAAGAGTCGTCTCTGCACGATGCTCTGCGCACCGCGCTGATTCCGGCGGTCGCGCTCGCTGGCGGGAACGACGCCACGGAGTTGCTGCGTCAGGGTTTGTTCGATGACACGTGGGAAGTCGGCGCGCGCGAGGCCGCGGCGCGCGCCCTCGCGCCGCTCGCGAAGGGACGCAGCGACATCTCGCGCGATGCCTGCGCGTTGCTGGGCACGACGCGGCAGTTCCGTCTGCAGTCCGCTCTGATCCAGCTGCTCAGCACCCTCGACGATGGTCAGGCCCGTCAGGCGCTCGGTGAGTTCCATGCACGCAGCATCGATGCGCGTCAGCGTCGCGCGATCGAGGCGCACTTCGAGAAGGTTGGCGGCTGAAGCGATGGCGAGCACGCTGGAGTCCGAGCTCGCCGAAGCACTCCGCTCCGAGTACGGCGCGCTGGTCGCGTACTCCCGCCTCGCGCGACTCACTCGCGATCCGGCGCTCGCGGGCGTGTTTGGCGCCTTCGTGCAGGACGAGCGTCGGCAGATCGAAGAGTTGATCGCGACGACGCGCGCGCTCGGCATCGAGCCCTGTCGACCGAGCCTGCGACGGCGTCTCCTGGCGGAGGTGCTCGCGTGGAGCGCGCTCTTCGGGGCGCGCGGGCTGGCCTTGCGAACGTGTCAAGATGCGGAGGAGACCCGCGCTCGCTGGTATGGCCATCTGGCTGAGTTCCTGCGCGCCGCGGGGGAGCGCCGCTTCGATGCCAGCTTCCAGCGGATGAGCCTGCTCAAGCTTCACCATGCGCAGACCCTCGGCGCGTGGGTGCGCAGCGACTAAGATTTCAGCGCGATGAAGAAGACTCGGCCCAGTTTTGCGCAACGCATTCATTCGCTCGTGCCCTTTGGCTTGGGCGAGACGAAGCCGCACCACTTCGTCGAGATGCTGCGCATCGGCTGGCAGAATCGCGACAACCTCGGCTATGCGTGGAATGTGCTGTCGAAGGGCGTGTGCGACGGCTGCGCCTTGGGGACCAGCGGGCTGCGCGACTGGACGATCGACGGTACGCACCTATGCCTCGTGCGACTCAACCTGCTGCGCCTCAACACGATGGGCGCCATGCCCGAGGGCGCTTGGGGCGACGTCGGTGCGCTGCGCGCGCGTTCCTCCAAGGAGCTGCGCGAGCTCGGCCGCATTCCCTATCCGCTGCGTCGCCGACGTGGCGAGAGCGGCTTCACGCGCGTCTCATTCGCGGACGCATGGGCCGACATCGGCCCGCGCTGGCGCGGGCTCGATCGCCGTCGCACGGCGATGTTCGTGACGAGCCGCGGAATCACGAACGAGACCTACTACGTCGCGCAGAAGGTGATGCGCTTCCTCGGCTCGAATTCGGTCGACAACTCCGCTCGTTTGTGCCACAGCCCGAGCGGCGCTGGACTCAAGGCCACCGTCGGCGTCGCCGCGACGACGTGCTCGTACAAGGACTGGTACGAGGCCGATGTGATCGTGTTCTTTGGCTCGAATCCGGCCAACGACCAGCCGGTCGCGACCAAGTACATGCACGAGGCCAAGAAGCGCGGTGCGCGCGTCCTGATGGTCAACGCGTATCGCGAGCCGGGGATGGAGCGCTACTGGGTGCCCTCGAACGTCGACTCCGCGCTGTTCGGCACGAAGCTCGCCGATCGCTTCACGATGGTGAAGGTCGGGGGTGACCTCGCGTTCCTCAATGCGGTCGCGCGGCGCTTGATCGAGCGCGGCGCGGTGGCGCGGGACTTCGTCGAGCAGGCGACGGAGGGCTTCGAGGAGTTCTCGCGCGCTCTGGCTGCGCGATCGCTCGAGGAGTTGATCGCGCTCGCAGGCACGACGCACGAAGAGCTCGAGGCGTTCGTCGACGAGCTCGCCCGTGCAGAGCGCGGCGTGCTCGTGTGGTCGATGGGCATCACCCAGCACGTACATGGCGCCGACACCGTGAAGGCGATCGCCAACCTCGCGCTCTTGCGCGAGTGGGTGGGGCGCCCCGGCACGGGACTAATGCCGATCCGAGGTCACTCCGGCGTGCAGGGGGGCGCCGAGATGGGGGCGTACTCCACGTCGTTGCCCGGCGCGCTCCCGATCGACGACGCCAACGTCGAGCACTTCTCGCGCCTGTGGGGTTTCGAGGTTCCGCGCGGCAACGGGCTCACCACGGTCGAGTACCTCGAGGCCGCGCACGAGGGCCGCATCGACGGTCTGTACTGCATCGGCGGCAATTTCCTCGAGACGATGCCCGAGCCCGAGCGCATCGCGCACGCGCTCGGTCGCATCGGCCTGCGCGTGCACACCGACATCGTGCTCACCAAGCAGATGCTCGTCGATCCCGCCGACACCGTGTACGTGCTGCCGTCGCGCACGCGCTACGAGCAGCGCGACGGCGGAACCGAGACCACGACGGAGCGGCGCGTGATCTTCTCGCCTCACATTCCCGGGCACGAGGTGGGCGAGGCGCGCTCGGAGTGGGAGATGCTGCTCGACTTGGCTCGCAGCGTGGAGCCCGAGCGTGCGTCGAAGGTGCATTTTGAGTCCGGTGCAGCGATTCGCGCCGAGATCGCGCGCGCGGTGCCGAGCTACTCGGGCATCGAGAAGCTCGCGTCGCAGGGCGATCAGTTCCAGTGGGGTGGTCCGCACCTCTGCGCTGATCGCAACTTCCCGACCAAGGACGGCAAGGCGCACTTCCAAGTCGTGACGCCTCCGGCGGCGCGCGGCGCGCAGGGCCGTTTCGTGCTCGCGACGCGCCGCGGCAAGCAGTTCAACTCGATGGTGCAGGCCGCGCGCGACCCGCTGACCGGCGCCGAGCGCGATCACGTCTTCATCGCGGCTAGCGACGCGGCGCGGCTCGGATTGCGACAGGACCAGCCGATCCGGCTGCGGAACGAGCTCGGCGAGTATCGCGGACGCGTGTTCGTCGCCGACGTCACTCCCGGCACGCTCCAAGGACACTGGCCCGAGGTGAACGGATTGATCGCGCACGGACGCGTCGATGCGGGCGGCGGCGTCCCCGACTACAACGCCGACGTCAGCGTGGAGCCGCTCGCGTGAGCTGGATTCGCACGGTGGGCTTCGAGGCAGCCTCGGGTCGGCTGCGCGAGCTCTACGACGCCGCCGTGCGCCGCGCAGGTCGTGTGTACGGGATCTTGCGCGTGCAGAGCGTGCATCCCGAGGCGCTCGACGCTTCGCTCGAGCTCTACAAGGTGCTGATGCACGGGCCCTCGCCGCTCTCCCGTCGCGAGCGCGAGCTGCTCGCGGTGGTGGTCTCGCGCGCGAATCGCTGCCATTACTGAACGCAGGCGCACCTGTGGGACCTCCGTGCCGAGGTTCGCGACCTTTCGGAGCCTGAGCGCGAGCGTTTCCTCGCGTCCGTCGGCGCCGACTGGCGTCTCGCCGGTCTCGCCCCGCGCGAGCACGCGCTCTGCGAGTTCGCCGAGAAGCTCACGCTCACTCCGACGGCGATGGTCGAAGCGGATGTGCTCGCGTTGCGCGCGCAGGGGCTCGACGACCGCGCGGTCCACGACGCGGCGCAGGTCGTCTCCTACTTCAACTACATCAATCGCATCGCGGACGCGCTCCACGTCGAGCTCGAGCCCGAGATGCTGCCCGATCCGCGCGGGGCTGGCTCCTCTTAGCACCGCGGCCCAGTCCGCGCCGGTCCGCGCGAGCGGAGGGCACGGGCCGGGCCGTGTTCGAGCGAGCCGCGCGCAGCGCCACCCGCTCTCGAACGGGTCGCCTTCTAGAACTTGACTTCGCGCAGCTGGTCGACGGAGAAGTCGAGCGACATCTCTTGGTCGATGTTGATCAGGCGGCCGGTGCCCTTGAACGGATTGAAGATCAGCGAGCCGTTGAGCACGCGCCCGTCGCGGAAGTAGAGGGTGACCTTGTCGGCGGTGCGAGCGCCGAGGAGCAGGTCGTACAGGCGTTGGGCGTCGTTGGTGACCTTGGCTTTCATCGAGGAGTGTTCCGCTGTTGTGCGAGTGGGAGCGTGTAGGCCGCGCGCGTGCTTTGGAAGATCCTTGGACGACGTCGGCGTGAGTTTCTTGCAGGAATCATGCTCGCGCGACGACCGGAGCCGCGCGCAGAGCAGGGGGGACGAGGAGGTTGGGGAGGGCGGCCACGAGCTGGGCCGACCACGTCTCGAAGTTGGCGCCCTCGCGCAGGAGCTGCGCGAGTTCCGCGGGCTTCGCGAGTCGACCTTCGAGCACGTCGGTCTCGCGGATCGACACGCGGCCTTCGACGCGCACGAGCTGCGCGAGGCCGACGTGGACGGCTCCGACGGGGTTGGCGTCGTCGTTGATCAGGCCGAGCGGCTGCAGCTCGTAGCGCCCTTCGATCTCGAGCTCTTCCGCGAGCTCGCGCGCCGTGCCGCGCGGGATCGGGTTGCGCCCACACTCGCCGTCGAGGTCCTCGGGGTTCAAGTGACCGCCGACGCCGATCGTGAGCTTGTGGTGCAGGCGCGCTTCCCCGCCCTGCTTGGTGCGGCGCAGGAGCAGCACGTCTTCGCCGCAGACGACGACGTTGTACGGGATGATCTGCTTCCATTCCGGCGTCACCTCGGCGCGCGCGCGCTCGACGAAGAAGCCGTGGCGCTCGACCACCTCGCGCAGCCGCTCCGCGCTCGCACCCTCGCCGAACGGCACGAAGCCGTGGGGGTAGTGGTCCGGGAAGAGCTCCCGGCGCGGAACGACAAAAACAAACTCCATCGAGGTGGGGCGGAGTCGCCCGAGGAGCGGGCCCCTTCAAGGGGGGCGCGTCGGCCGAGGGCTCCGGAAGAGCAGTGGGACGTGGGACAGCGCGCGCTACACCCGTCCAGATCGACTCCGGGCGCCCGAGGGGGCGTCCGAGTTTCGGGAAGAGCAGCGCAGGCGCGACCGATTCTCCCCGACCCCCGCTACCTGTCAAGATGCTGAAGGTGCGCAGATCCGGGTCCACAACTAATGGTGGCCCGGCGGACCTCGGCCCCCGCGGGGAGCGGGAGCGGCGTGAGAGGCTCTGTAAGCCGGATCCTGGCTAGCCGCTTGCGCGGCGAGACCGTCCTTTCTCTAGGACCGAGCTCGCGCTCGGCCTCGAACGACCTACCCGGATGGCGAGGAGCGGGTCGTCCCCATGAGCCATCCCTATTTGGTCTTTCTCCGGGTGGGGTTTGCCCTGCCAGGCCTGTCACCAGGCCCGCGGTGCGCTCTTACCGCACCGTTTCACCCTTACCGTGCGGAGCCTCGCGGCCCCGCCCGGCGGTTTGTTTTCTGTGGCACTTTCCCTGACCTCGCGGTCGGTTGCCGTTGACAACCACCCTGACCCGTGGAGTCCGGACTTTCCTCCTGCGGTTGCCCGCCGACGACGGTCCAAGCCTCTCACGCCGCTGCCCATGCTACGCCAACCGCCGCTCCATGGAAGCGAGCGATTTCACGCGTGCCGCAGCGGAGCCGCACAGGGCGGCATGCAAGGCTGGGACGGTATCGTGAGAGGCAGCGCCTCGGGGCGCGGGGTACACACACGATGCTGGTGCAGATTCTCTTGTGTTGGGTGGGGCTGTGGGGGTCGGTGGCGGGGCTCGATGAGAAGGCGTTGGCGGCGGCGCAGCTGAAGTTCGCGCAGGCGGCGGCGGCGGGGACGGCGGCGGAGAAGGCGGAGGCGCTAGAGGCGCTGGTGGGGCTCGGGGAGCCCGGGGCGGTCACGACGCTGGCGCTGGAGTACGGGAACGCGGCCGAGGCGCTGCGGGCGGGGCGCGAAGAGGCCTTGGCGCTGCGGTACGCCTGCGAGCGCCGCGAGGTCGTGTTGGCGGGGCTGCGCACGCAGGCGGAGCGCGACCCGGCGACGAAGTCGATGTTGCAGCGCGAGGAGGAACGCTTCACGGCGCTCAAGAAGGACCGCGCGAAGGCGGAGGCGAAGGTTGGAGAGCTCGCGCCGTGGCGCGACGCGGTTGCGGATGGACTCGGGCGGCTCGTCGAGGCACTCGGGCCGGCGCGGAGGCGCAAGAGCGACGCGGAGCTCTGGGCGGATGTGCGCGAGCACGTCGACACGCTCCAGCGCGCAGCGGCGGCGGAGCTCGTGGGGCGCATCGGCGCCGCGGGCACGGCGGGTCAGCTCTACGACGTGATGTGCGAGACGGCGGTCGGGATCGACAAGCTGCGCGCGCGCATCGCGAAGTCGATGGGGGACGTGCGCAAGCTGGAGAAGCGCTGGCAGGAGGAGGCGGCGGCGAACGAGG
Source organism: Planctomycetota bacterium (assembly GCA_044355055.1). Lineage (GTDB taxonomy): Bacteria > Planctomycetota > UBA1135 > UBA1135 > F1-120-MAGs118. The sequence goes on from JBIKYW010000038.1 coordinate 12,607, forward strand.
GGCGCGTGGCGCAGGCCACGGCCGACCAGTACGCGCAGGCGAAGCGCGAGGCGAGCGAGCTCGTCTCGCAGGGCCATCGCATGGAGATTCTCGTGGAGGCCGCGCAGCGTGCGGCGGCGCTCGCGC
>JBIKYW010000377.1:0-3935 GCA_044355055.1 Planctomycetota bacterium
CGCCGCGCTCCGTAACTTCTCCGGCCCTTCACCCTGCCTGGGTGGCGGAATTGGCAGACGCACTAGGTTCAGGTCCTAGCGCCTTTAAACGGGCATACGGGTTCGACTCCCGTCCCAGGCACCACCATCCCCCCGCGGGCCCGAGAGCGTCGCGCGGAACCCACGGGTCGAGACACGCGATGGGACAGGAACGCCCGCAGGAAACCGTCGAGCCCGCGGAGGGCGCTGCGCCGAAGGCGCGCGCGCCGCAGGACACGTCGCTCCTTGCCTTCGCGAAGTGGAGCGCTCTGTTGGTCGCGATCGTGCTGGCCCTCGGTTTTCTGGCCGCGCAGCTGCTGCGCTGGCTCGACCTCGACTTGGGTCGCTGACCGCCGCGCTCAGAACGAGGGTCGCTGACCGCCGCGCTCAGAACGAGTTGTCGCGCGGGTAGGCCAAGATCGCGGCGACGATCACCGCGAGAGCGAGCACGGCCACGATCCCGAGGGTGTAGAGGAGCCACGTCGGCACGGCGTCCTCCGTCTAGCTACCGTGCCCGCCGGGTGCGCGATACACTAGGAACGCGCGCTCCCCCATCTCGCCGGGGAGCTTGTGCTCCCACACGGTGTCGAGCCGGAAGCCCAGTCGCTCCGCTTCCCGCTCCGCCGCGCGCGCCTCGCGAGACCAAGAGGGCCCCTTGAGCATCACGAGGTCCTTGTGGGAGTGGCGCACCTTGCGCAGGAGGCGCACGTTCTCGCGCACCGAGCTCACCGCGCGCACGAGGACGATGTCGTACTTGTTGCGGGCGAGGTGGTCCTCCGCCCGCTCCGCCACGGCGCTCGCGTTGCGCAGCCCGAGCGCCGCGATCGTCTCCTTGACGAACTCGACGCGCTTGGCGCGCGAGTCGAGCAACACGACGCGCGCCTGCGGCTCGGCGAGCGCGACGGGCATGCCGGGGAAGCCGCCGCCCGTGCCGAGATCGAGCAGCGAGCGCCCGCCGAGCGGCAAGAGCCGCGTCGCGCGCCACGAGTCGAGGTAGTGCTTGGCGGCGACCTCGCGGGGCTCGACGATCGCCGTCAGGTTGAGGCGCTGATTCCCGGCGAGCACGAGGCGGGCGTGCTCGGCGAAGCGCGCCAGCAGCGCCGGCTCGACCTCTTCGCCTTGGAAGGCCCACTCGAGCGCGGCGCGCAGCTCGTCGAGCGACGGCACGGGGGTCTGCGCGTGCGCGACCACGCTGTCGGGATCGTCGTCGGACGCGCGCGCCGGCAACGCACGGGGCCCGTCACTCGCACCGGACAGGTCGCCCGTAGCGCGCTCGCCGCCTTCGCCCGGCTCCTCGCTCGCGGGCTCACCCTCGCCCACGGGGCGCTTGCCGACGTCGTCGAAGGTCATCGGGAAGTTCGAGAGGAGATGGCAGGCCAGCAGGGATTCGAACCCCGAACCTACTGATTTGGAATCAGTCGCTCTAACCGTTAGGAGCTACTGGCCTGCACGGGGCAGTTAGGGTAGGCGCCCGCGGGCCGCGAGGCAACAGCGCAGGTAGGGCAGTTCGCGCGGCCCTCCGCCCTGTAGAGTGTTCGCCCCCGATCCGAGCCCACGCTCGCTCTCCCACGCCATGCCCGAACCTGCGGATCCCCGCCCGCGCGCTGCCCGAAGTCCTCGGATCATTCCGACGGACCTGCCCCACAACGCCTTCGACCAGAACGCGCTGCGGGTGGTGAGCCGCCTCCAGCGCGAGGGCAACGAAGCCTACTTGGTCGGCGGTTGCGTGCGCGATCTGCTCCTCGGCCGTCGGCCGAAGGACTACGACGTCGCGACCTCGGCGACGCCCCGCGGCGTGAAGGCGCTCTTCTACAACGGGCGCATCATCGGCCGACGCTTCAAGCTCGTGCACGTGCGCTACGGCGAGCAAGTGGTCGAAACGGCGACCTTCCGCCGCGCGCCAGAGCGCAGCGAAGAGCCCGGCGAAGACCTCCTGATCGTCGAGGACAACAACTGGGGCACCGCGCAGGAAGACGCGCAGCGGCGCGACTTCACGATCAACGCGCTGTTCCTCGACCCCTACCGGCGCGAGATCCTCGACTACGTCGGCGGACTCGAGGACCTCGAGGACGGCGTGCTGCGCACGATCGGCGATCCGTTCGTCCGCATGGCCGAGGATCCCGTGCGCATCCTGCGCGCGGTAAAGTTCGCGACGCGACTGGGCTTTCGCATCGAGGACGAGACATGGGACGCCATGGTCGAGCACGCGCCGGACCTCGCGCGCTCGGCGAAGCCGCGCGTCATGGAGGAGATCCTCCGTCTGCTGCGTTCGGGCACGGCGCTCGGCGCACTGCGGATGATGCGCAAGTGCGGCGCACTGCGTGTGATCCTGCCCGAGGTCGAGCGCTACATCGGTCCGCACGACAGCGCCGATCCCGCCGACCACGATCGCGCGGACTCGGTCTGGCGACTCTTGGAAGCGCTCGACTCGCTCGTGCACGAAAAACACGTGCCCTCGTCGGCCGTGTGCGTCGCCGCGCTCTTCCTGCGCATCATCGAGCGCGAGGCCGAGCTCGATCCGCGCACGCACCACGGCGAGCGCAGCGCGCGCGAAGTGCTCGAAACCGCGAGCGAGCGCATCGATCCGTTCGCCGTCGAGTACCGCCTCGCCAAGCGCGACGGATTCAAGGCCGCGCGCGCGATCGCGCTCCAGCGCGCCTTCACCCAGCCGCAGACCAAGCGCTTCAGTCCGCTGCTCTTCGCGCGCGATCCGGACTTCGCCGAGGCCCTCGAGCTCTTCCGCTTGCGCTGCAGCGCGTGGGGGCAGGGCTGGGACGTGTACGAGGCGTGGCTCGAGCGCGCCAACGAAGCCAAGTCCGCACCACCCGAGGTGGTGGAGCTCGAACGCAAGCGCAAGCGCCGTCGAGGACGGCGGCGCGGCGGACAGGGCGGCTCGCGCGATTCCGGCGAGTCCCGCGCAGAAAGTCCTTCGCATTCGGACTGAGCGCTGCGGCTTCCAGCGCGCGTTTTCCGAACCTCGTCCCGACCCCATGCGTCGGGCGGGGTAGCGTTCCCTCGTCCGAGCAGTCCGGCACGCCCTGTGGGCGCGATCGACGGAAACCCACGGGACGGGTCGTCGAGAGCGCTCGCGCGGGAGGGGCGGGTCGGGCAGCGAAGACATTCGCTTCGTTTGTGGTTTGGTGTTCCTTGGGGCGGTCTCCGGTTTTTTCCGGAGGCCGCCCAACTGCATTTTCGGGCCGGCGCGCGCCACAATGTCGCCATGCTCGCGATGCTCGCGCTTTCTCTCGGTCTCCATGCCTCTCCCCTACTCTCTCAGGGCGCCGGAGCGCCCGAGCGTGTCGAGCGCAGCGAGGCCGATGCCCGCGGCGCGTTCTCGATGCTCAGCGATGCCGAGCAGGCCGACTGCATCGAGGAGCTGCGCGCCGAGGTCGAGTGGCTCGACACGTTCCAGCTGCGCCTCGTGCGCTACGCGCGGACGCTGCTGGAGTCCGACCCGGGGCTCCTGCCGCGCGAAGTTCCCACGCCCTTCTTCGATCCGCAGGAGCACGCACCGGGGCAGCCGATCGCCCGCAAGGAACTCGCCCCCGACTCGAGCACCGCCCGAAAGGCGCGCGAGCGCATCCTGCGCCGCAAGCCGAAGTCGGGCCTCTCCCCGAGCTTCCGCTACGACTGGGGCCTCGGAGCGCTCGTGCGCTGCGGCTCGACTGAAGACGTGCAGCGCGTATTCGACAACGCACTCGCGGGCTACGCGCCCGGCCACGACTTGGCGCTCGCACTCGTCGAGCAGGCGCTCGACGATGGCTCGCAACGCGCCGCGCTCGCGGCCTTCCACCACGCCTACACGGATCGCTCGGGCAACGTGTACCCCGGCATCACTCTCTACGACGCGTGGTCCTCGGGCGAGGAGATCGAAATGCCCGACGTCGACGTGCTCGGCATCGTGCACTCGCTGCTCG
>JBIKYW010000455.1:0-3355 GCA_044355055.1 Planctomycetota bacterium
ATCTCGAATGCGTCGTGCACCACGAACTGCCTCGCGCCGCTCGCCAAGGTGCTCGACGCCAAGTTCGGCATCGTGCGCGGCATGATGACGACGGTCCACGCCTACACGAACGACCAGCAGGTGCTCGACCTGCCGCACAAGGACCTGCGCCGCGCTCGCGCCGCCGCGTGCAACATCATCCCGACGACGACGGGCGCGGCCCGCGCGGTGGGCAAGGTCCTGCCCCAATTGAAGGGCAAGCTCGACGGCGTCGCGATGCGCGTGCCGGTGCCGGACGGCTCGGTCGTCGACCTCGTCGCGGAGCTCAAGACCGACGCGACGATCGAGGATCTCAACAAGGCCTACGCCGAGGCTGCCAAGTCGAAGGACCTGAAGGGCATCCTCGAGTTCTCGAATGATCCGCTGGTGTCGAGCGACATCGTCCGCAACCCGCACAGCACGATCTTCGACGCGCAGTCGACGATGGTGATGGACAAGCGCATGGTGAAGCTCGTCGCGTGGTACGACAACGAGTGGGGCTACTCGAACCGCGTGGTCGAGCTGATGCGCCTCGCCAACAAGATGAAGCTCCCCAAGGCCCCGAAGGCAGCCGCGAAGCCGGCCGCTGCGGAGGCCGCCCCTGCGGGAAAATGACCGGCGCGTCGGGCGCCGGCGCGGCCGGGCTCGACGCGCTCGACTTCAAGGGCCAGCGCGTCCTCATGCGGGTGGACTTCAACGTCCCGCAGGACGCTTCGGGCGCGATCAGCGATGACACCCGCATCCGCGCGGCGCTGCCGACGATTCGCGAGGTGCTCTCGAAGGGTGCCAAGGTCGTCGTGCTCATGAGCCATCTCGGGCGTCCCAAGGGCGTCGAGGAGAAGCTGCGGCTCGCCCCGATCGCCGAGCGGCTCGCGAAGCTCCTCGGCAAGCCCGTGCTCGCTCTCAAGGACAGCACGGGCACGGCGGTGGAAAAGGCCGTCGCGGGCGCGGCAGCGGGCAGCGTCATCTTGCTCGAGAACGTGCGCTTCAACGCCGGAGAGCAAAAGGCCGATCCGGCGCTGAGCGCGGCCTACGCCAAGCTCGGCGACGTGTTCGTGAACGACGCGTTCGGCACGTCTCACCGCGCCGAGTGCTCGGTGAGCGAGGTCGCCAAGCTGTTGCCGTCCGTCGCCGGTCGACTGCTGCAGGCGGAGATCGAGGCCTTCGGGCGCGTGCTCACGAACCCGCGCAAGCCGCTCGTCGCGATCCTCGGCGGTGCCAAAGTGTCGGACAAGTTGCTCGTGATCGACAACCTGCTCGACCGCTGCGACACCCTGCTCGTCGGCGGCGGCATGGCGTACACGTTCCTGAAGGCCATGGGCCAAGGGATCGGCAAGTCGCTGTGCGAGGACGAGCGCATGGACGTGGTGAAGTCCGCGCTCGCCAAGGCCAAGGCCCGCAAGGTCGAGCTCTTGCTGCCGGTGGACCACGTCGTCGCCGATCGCTTCGCTGCCGATGCGCAGACGAAGGTCGTCGACGCGATTCCCGACGGCTGGATGGCGCTCGACATCGGTCCGAAGTCGGCCAAGCTCTTCGCCGCGCGCATCGCGCAGGCCCAGACGATCGTTTGGAACGGTCCCATGGGCGTGTTCGAGATGCCGGCCTTCTGCGAGGGCACCAAGGCCGTCGGCAAGGCCGTGGCCTCCGCCAAGGGCTACACGGTCGTCGGTGGAGGCGATTCCGTCGCGGCCCTCGAACAGCTCAAGCTGTCCGCCAAGGTGAAGCATGTCTCCACGGGCGGCGGTGCCTCGCTGGAGCTCCTCGAAGGCAAGGCTCTGCCGGGCATCACGGCCCTCTCGCCCAAGCGCTGAGCGGCGAGGGACCTTCTCGAACGCACCCGCGCGAGCTCGAGCTCGCGCGGGTGCGTCGCTTTGTGTTGGGAGCTAGCATCCGGCCATGACGTCGCTCGGGACGCGCGGCTTTCGGTTGGGGTTGCTTGCGTTGCTCGCTGGCGTCTTCTCCTTGTTCTGCGTGTACAAGGCGCGCCGCAGTGAGCGCGTCCCGTTCCTCGCGGCCTGTTGCGACGCAGAGTGGGTCGTTTTTCCGAGCGCGCCCAGTGCTGCGATTCGACGCACGACGCCCTTGGAAACGGAGTTTCGACGAACGTTCGAGCTCGCGTCGGCTCCGACCGTCGGGCGCTTGGAGCTCCGCGGCTTCACCTCCTTGAACGTCACGCTGAACGGAGTCGAGCTTCCGAGCGCTGGGACTGGCTCGACGAGCTGGAAGGATCCTTCGCTGTGGGACGTTCGTCCGGCGCTCCGCGCGGGCTCGAACGAGCTTCGGGTGCGCGTCACGAACGAGCGCGGACCGCCTGCGCTGTGGGCGAAGCTCACCACCGATTCGGTTTCGATTCTGAGTGATGCGGAGTTTCGTGCGACGTGCGCCGGTTCTGCCGAGCGACCGGTTCGGCTCGCCAGCGTCGCGATGACGGAGTGGGGAACAGGTGGGGCGTCGAGTGCCGTCGGCCCACGGCGCTCGGACAGCGCGAATCCGACGCCTTGGAAGGGGCTGCGCGATCGCTGGGGAACGCTCGCGCTGGTCGGCGTTCTCGCAACCCTGATCGTCACGTGGATTCGCCGTCGACCGATCGCGTGGACGCCGGCCACGCTCGCGGCGCTGGTGGCCGCGCTGGGCCTCGCCCATGCGCTGCTTTTCTGGAACAACCGCGGCATCGCTCCGTCGCAGGGCTTCGACGCGCTCGCCCACCTCGACTATGTCGCGCACGTGTTCCGCACGTGGAGCGTTCCGTTGGCGGACGAGGGGTGGGAGATGTATCAGCCGCCGGCGTGGTACTTCCTCGCGGCAGCGGCGTGGAAGCTCTTCGGCGTCACGCCGGGCACGCCGGAGTCGCTCGCGGTCCTGCGCATGCTCGCATGGCTCGCGCTGGCACTGCAGTTGGTTGCGGTCGCGGGAACACTCTGGGAGGTCTGCAGGTCGACTGCGACGCCGAAGATCGCTGCGGTCGGCGTGGTGTTCGCCGCGCTCCTACCGATGCAGTTGTATCTGTTCTCTTTCCCGACCAACGAGAGTTGGGCTGCGACGTGGATCGCTCTCGCGCTGTGGCTCGCGGTGCGTTCCCTCGTGCGTGGCGCGCGCAGTTGGCTTCTGCACGCGACGATCGGCGCCTTGCTCGGCCTCGCTTTGTTGACAAAGTTCTCGGGCCTCCTCGCACTCTGCGGAGTCGTCGCGCTACTTGCTGCCAAAGCCCTGTGGGGCCGCGAGGCTCGCGTCTCGACGTTGATCCGCACCGCAGGGATCGTGGCTTTCGTCGCAGTCGCACTGGCCACACCCTACTACGCCAAGGTGTACGAGCGCTTCGGCGAGATTCTGGTGTGGA
>JBIKYW010000378.1:0-3924 GCA_044355055.1 Planctomycetota bacterium
TGGAGTCGGTAGCGACCGTCCTCGCGGTACAAGCGCTTGAGAGTGGCTTCCTCGTCGGGCAGCACGGCGACCACCATCTCGCCGTTGTGAGCATGACTGCGGCGCTCGACGAGCACGAGGTCGCCGTCATGGATACCGTCGTCGATCATCGAAGTGCCGCTGACCCGCAGCGCATAGACGTCGCGATCCGACGGCACGAGATCGGCGAGCTCCATGCGCTCGGGCGATTCGATGGCCTCGATCGGTGCGCCGGCCGCGATGCGGCCGAGGATCGTCACGGCGGCGCCAGAGTTGGCCTCCGAGTCGCGGTCGGCGATCAAGACGCCACGGCTGACGCCCTTCGCGGCTCGGACCAGCACGCCCTTGCGCTCGAGCTCACTGATGTGGCCGAAGATGGTGACCTTGTTGACGCCGAAGTGCTGGGCGGCCTCCTCCAAGGTCGGGCTGTAGCCGTTCTCCGTGGCATAGCCGCGGTAGTAGTCGAGGATCTCGCGCTGGCGCTTGGTGAGGGCTACTTGGGTCACGGCTCGGGGTGTGGGGGAAGGAGGTTCGGGGAGCTGGATCGGCGCGCGGTGCACGGTCGGAGGCGTTCCATCGCTCGGGTCGAACCGGCCAGCCGCGGTCGCAGCAGGCGGGTCGGCTCGGCGAAGGGCACCGTCCGGCAGTGCCTCACACGAGAAAGGTGGCGGCGATCAGCCCGAGGAAGAAGACGAAACTCAGGCCATCCTCGCGGGCGTCGTTCAGCAGCTTTGCCATGGTCGTGGATCGGGTTCTAGGGGGTTCTGCCGGGGGGCCCCACGGAGCGGGGCGGCCTGACGGCGGCTAACATCGGGCGAAAATCTAGCCGCCGCCCGCGCGGCGGCCAGAGGAAATCGAGAAAAATGTTTGCGGGATTTTAGGGGCCGCTCGGTTCCGGCCTTCCCCAAGGTCGTCCGGGAGCTGCCGAAGTCGCGCCTCGGCTCGGAAAAACCTCGTCGCACTCCCGTAGCGCAGCCGTGGGTAAGGTCCGAGGAGGGGCTACAATGGGGCTCCCAACGAGACCTCGCACCTCGCATGGACCGCCAGCAGACCCTCGAACTCGACGTCGCCCGCTACCTCGCTCCCTTCCAGGCGCGAGCCTTGGCCACCTTCCGTTTCGACGTGGTCGTGGTCGGGGGGGGCGTCGCGGGCGCGAGCGCGGCGCTCGCCGCCGCGGAGGCGGGCAGCTCGGTGGCTCTCGTGGCCAAGGACGTCCTCGAGGAGACCAACACGGTCTACGCGCAGGGCGGCGTCGCGGCTGTTCTCGGTCCCGAGGACAGCTTCGAATCCCACGTCGCCGACACCCTGAAGGTGGGCTGCGGCATCTGTGACGTCGAGGCCGTGGATCGCGTCGTGCGCGGGGGGCCCGGCGCCCTGCGGCGGCTGATCGAGCGGGGTGCTCAGTTCGACCGCGCCTTGGACGGAACCATCGACCTGTCCCGCGAGGGGGGGCACTCCCACCATCGCATCGTGCACGCCGGGGGTGCCGCCACCGGTGTCGAGATTCAGCGAGCGTTGAACGTCGCTGTCCGCAGCCACCCCGACATCGCGGTGTTCGAGTCGCACTTCGCGATCGACTTGATCTCGGGCGCCAACGGACGCGTGATCGGGCTCCTCGCTCAGACGCCGCGCGGCGAGCTGGTTTGTTTCTCCGCGGCGCAGGTGATTCTGGCGACCGGCGGGGCCGGGCAGCTCTTCCGCGAGACCACCAACCCGGCGATCGCGACGGGCGACGGCGTGGCGATGGCGTTCCGCGCCGGCGCTGTCCTGCGGGATCTCGAGTTCTTCCAGTTCCATCCGACGTGCCTGTACCTCGCGGGCGCCGCGCGCGTCCTGATCAGCGAAATCGTGCGCGGAGCGGGCGGAGTGCTGCTCGACAAGGACCGCGTGCGCTTCATGCCGGAGTATCACGCGGCAGCGGAGCTCGCTCCGCGCGACGTGGTGAGCCGTGCGTGCTTCGACCGCATGGTGAAGACCAACGACACGAGCGTGTACCTCGACCTGTCGTCGCTCGAGCGCAACCCGCACGAGCTGTTCCCGCACATCAGCCGCATCTGCCAGTTTTTCGGCATCGACATCGCCCGCGATCCGATCCCGGTCCGGCCCGGTGCGCACTACATGATCGGTGGCATTCAGGTCGATGCGGACGGCCGCGCCAGCGTGCCCGGCCTGTGGGCGGTCGGCGAGTGCGCCAGCAGCGGCCTCCACGGCGCGAATCGCATGGGCTCGAACTCGCTGCTCGAAGGCCTCGTGCTGGGCGCACGCGCGGGTGAGCGCGCGAGCGAAGACGGGCGCGACTTCCCGCTCATCCCCGTCGATCGCCGTCTGCGCGTCGAACGTCCGCTCGGCTCGAGCGACGTGCGCCTCGGCATTCAGGACATGACCTATTCGCTGAAGAGCCTGATGTGGCGTCAGATGGGCATCGTCCGCACCGGAACTGCGATCGAAGACGCGACGGCGAAGGTCGGCTTCTGGGCCCGCGCGGTGCAGAAGCTCGCGACGCCCGAGCCGCGCTCGTGGGAGCTGCTCAACATGCTCACGATCGCGCACCTCGCCTCGGTGGCGGCTTCCGCGCGCGAAGAGTCGCGTGGCACCCACTTCCGCGAGGACTTTCCCGAGACTCAGGCGGCGTGGCGTGCTCACACGCTGCTCGTGCCGGCGGCCGATGGCGTGCGCGTTCGCGCGGTGCACATCGGCCGCGAGCCGGTGCGCGAGTCGGTCACCGCCCGATGAGCAAGGCTCCGACGCCGAGTCGCAGGCCCAAGGAGCGCATCCTCGTTTGCGGGGTGCACTTCCCCGGTCAGGTGGTCGAGCACGACGGACCGCTCTCGGAGATGCGCGCGTTGCTCGATGCCGCGGGAGCGGAGCCCGTCGGCAGCGGGATTTTTCAGCGCAAGCCCGTGCCGGATCCGGGCACGCTCATGGGGCTTGGCAAGGTGCAGGAGATCGCGCGCGAGGTCGAGGCGCTCCTCCCCGACGCCGTCGCGGTCGACAACGACCTCACGCCGGGCCAGATCCGCAACTTGGAAAAGGCGTGGAAGGTGCGCGTTCTCGACCGCTCGGAGGTGATCCTCGACATCTTCGCGAGGCGCGCGCGGACGCGTCAGGCGCGTCTGCAAGTCGAGCTCGCGCAGGCGCAGTATCTCCTGCCGAGATTGCGGCGTATGTGGACGCACCTCGAGCGCACGGAAGGCGTCGTCGGCACGCGCGGTCCCGGCGAGACGCAGCTCGAGACCGACAAGCGCCTGCTGCGTCGTCGTGTGCTCGATCTGCGGCGAGAGTTGAATGAAATCGAGGAGCGACGCCTGCGCGAGGTCCGCTCGCGTTCGGAGCAGTTCACCATCGGACTCGTCGGCTACACGAACGCGGGCAAGTCCACGCTGCTCAACCGGCTCACAGGGTCGGACGAGCTCGCTGCCGACATGTTGTTTGCGACGCTCGACACGCGCACGCGGCAGTGGAAGCTCGCCGACGGACGCACGGTGCTCCTCTCCGACACTGTGGGTTTCCTTCAGCGACTCCCTCACCATCTCGTCGCGTCGTTCCACGCCACGCTCGAGGAAGCGGTGCACGCCGATCTCCTCTTGCACGTGGTCGATGCCTCGCATCCCGACGCTGCGCAACAGCTCGCGGCGGTGGAGGAGGTGCTCGACAGCATCGCGCCTGCGCACCGCAACGAGTTGCTCGTGTTCAACAAGGTCGACGCGCTGGGCGAGTCGCTGGCGATGCAGCTCCTCGGACGCGACCTGCGCCATGAGGTCGTGCCCATCTCGGCCCGGACGGGAGAGGGACTGCAGAGGCTCGACGCAGCCGTCGCGCGGCGTCTCGACGCGCGCTCGGCACGCGTTCAGATCGACGTGCCGCTCGCGGATGGCCGCACGATCGCCACCATTCGCAGGCTCGGTG
>JBIKYW010000379.1:0-3917 GCA_044355055.1 Planctomycetota bacterium
GTCCTTGCCGCCCGACATCCGCGGACGAAGGCGGCCCGCAGATGTCGGGCGGCAAGGACCTCACGCAGCACGAGCAGCGCTGGAAGACCGCCGCGGACTTCGTGCTCACGCTCTCGCCGGACGTCGGCACGTCGACCAACGTGTCGCCGGTGATGGACCAGCGCATCTACGGTCCCAAGGCGGACGTCGACGACTCGGCCGCCAAGGAAGTGCGCCATCCCTCGCTCGTCACGCACGAGGAAGTCTGGACGCGCCACATCCGCTTCGAGATCGCCGAAGCGAACTGCATGAGCGCCGCGGCGAGCTTCGGGAAGATGGCCCACTACACGGGCCTGCCGTTCTTCCCGATCATGACCGTGTACGACTTCTTCATCAAGCGCGCCCTCGACCAGCTGTACTACAACCTCTACTGGGGCGCGGAGTTCGTGATCATGGGCACGCCGAGCGGCGTGACGCTCGCTCCCGAGGGCGCGCAGCACTCGTGGAAGAGCGACATCCAGATCCCGAACCTGATCACGTGGGAGCCGCTCTTCGCGCTCGAGGTCGACTGGATTCTCTCGGACGCGATCAAGCGCCACATGGAGGACCGCAACGACGGTCGCCGCGGCGTGCTGATCCGCGCGGTGACGCGTGCGATCCCGCAGAAGCTCCTGCTCGACAGCGTGCGCACCCACGCCAAGTCGAAGGTTCCCGGTTCGTGGAGCGGCGCGCTCGCGCCCAAGGGCTCGGGCTGGAGTGACGCGACCGATGAGTCGATGGTCGCCACCCTGCCCGACGCGGACCTGCTCGCGCGCGTGCGCGAAGAGTGCCTCGCGGGTGCCTACTACCTGCTCGACTGGCGCGGCTACGCGGGCTACGAGCCCGGCGACAACGTCGTGCAGCTCTTCGCGATGGGCTCGGTCGCGACCGAAGCCGTCGAAGCGGCCCACAAGCTCCTCGCGCGCGGGGTGTTCGCCAACGTGATCGTGATCTCGAGCCCCGAGCTCCTGCTCGGCATCCTCGGCGAGCACGACGACTATCGCCATCTGCGCGAAGGCCTTGGCATCGACGGCGACCTGCACGCCGTGGCACGCGAAGTCGGCGACGAAGCGGAGCTCGTCAGCATCGCGGCGCGACGTGTGCCGATCGTCGCCATGTGCGACGGCGAGGCGGGCCTCGTCGACAACATCGGCTCGATCGTCGGCGTCAAGCAGACGACGCTCGCGGTGCGCAAGTTCTCGAAGTGCGGCCGTCCCGATCAGGTCTTCGCCCTGCACCACCTCGACGCCGACTCGGTGGTCGAGGCCTGCGGCAAGGCGCTCTCCGAGACGGCCCTCGAAGACCTACGTGTCCCGCGGGAGCTGCTCGAACGCCTCGCCGGCCGCGCGCCCGCGAAGTCCGATTGGCGCTCGCTGTGGCCCGACTCGGGCGCAGCTCACTGAGCACCCGCCCAACGCCATGAACTCCGCCGGATCGAGCGACGCGACGACGCCGCCCGATCCGGCGCCGTTCGAGCCCTACGGGCTCGTGCGTTCGCGGCGCATCTACGAGTCGCGTTGGGTCAGCCTGCGCGCCGACGACGTGCTCTTCCCCGACGGTTCGCCGGGCGTGCATCACGTGGTCGAGATCGGACCCGCCGTCGTGGTGGTCCCGGTGCTCACGGACGGTCGCTTCGTGCTGATCGGCCAGTACCGCTATCCGCATGGCGAGACGCACTGGGAAGTGCCTGCGGGCCGCCTCGCGCCCGGAGAGGATCCGCGGCTCGGCGCGGAGCGCGAGCTGCGCGAGGAAGCGGGCGCGAGCCCCCGCGAGCTCGTCGCGCTGCCGGGGTTCTACGCGATCAACGGCATCAGCGACCACTACGCGCACGTGTTCGCGGCGCTCGATTGCGAGCTCGTCCATGCGACGGAGCACGAGCCCAGCGAGCGCATTCGCGTAGCGACGTTTTCACGTGACGAAGTCCGCGCGCTCCTGCGCAGCGGCGCCATCGTCGACGCTTTCTCTTCGCTCTCCCTCTACCGCTACTTCGACATTTTCGAACGCAGGTGAGTTCCATGCTGCTCGTCACGCTCGTGCTCGCGTCGTTGCCCGTCTCCGTCGGCTCGAACTCTGCGCCGCAAGCTGCCGCGCAGACGGCACAGGAGAAGAGCGTGCGCGAGCGCTTCGTCGAGCTGCACGCGGCGAAGGACGAAGCGGGCTGCCGCAAGCTGTGGGCCGCGCATCGCCACGAAGTTCTCTACACCATCGACGAGGACCTCGAGGGCGCGCTCGCAACGTGGGAGAAGTCCCCCGCCAGTCCGGACAAGGCAACGATCGCCGCGAAGCAGGAGCGGGCACTCTGGGGCGCGCGGCTCGCCAGCGCCGAGCTCGGTCACCCGATCTTCCTCGACTACACCAGCGCCTTCGTGAGCCAGAGCGACGCGCAGAAGGCACAGTTCCGCGCCGGGCAACGCACACACTCGGAGTCGCGCGCGGCGCTGAAGGCCGGAGACGTGAAGACCGCGGTCGCGAAGGCGCAGGAGTGCATCGCGAACGCCGCTCCGCTCGGCGACTGGTGGGGACACGCGATGGGGCTCTCCGCGCTCGGGGCCGCGCACGCTCAAGGCAAGGCGCCCGCCGAGGCGATCGCTCCGCTCGGCGAGGCCGCACTCATCTACCGCGACCTCTTGCTCGTGGGCGACGAATACAGCGCGCTGCGCAAGCTCGCGACCTGCCTCGTCGAGACGGCTGCCAAGGAGCGCGCGAAGGTCGTGATCGCACGAGCCCTCGAGCTCGCCAAGCTGCTCGGCGACACGAAGGGCGAGGCCGACCTCGCCGCGCTCACGAAGTCGCTCTAGCGCGCGATCCGCGCACGCCAAGAAGGCGGAAGCGCGTCGATCGGGTGCACGTACCCGATCTGCCCCGATCCATTCTCCACCGTGGAGCTCGGCACTCCGATCAGGAGTCCGCGCTCGTCGATCGCGGCGCCGCCAGAGTTGCCGCGCGTGATCTCCGCATCGGTCTTGATGAGGCGACCGAAGTCGGCGCGCTCGAAACCCGACACGATCCCGCGCGTCGCGGTGATCGTCACGCGACTCCCCGTGCCACCCGTCGCCGGATAGCCGACGAGCCACAGGGGCGCACCGAGGCCGAGCGCCGCAGGCTCGCCGATCTCCAGCGTCGGCAGCTCGTACCCGTCCGGCAGCGGCTGGTCAAAGAGCCCGCCCGTGATCTGAATCAGCGCAAGGTCGCGTGCGACGTCGAGCTCGACCGCCTGCGCACGGAAGCACTCGACCGCAGGCCGCGCTGCGTCGACAAGCAGCGACACCACGATCTCCGCATCCATGTCGTTTCCGAGCACGTGCGCGTTGGTGAGGATCCAGCCATCGCGCGAGAGCAGCGTCCCACTCCCCATCGCCTCCTTGGTCGTGATCTCGACCACCGCACGCGCCGCACGCTGCACGGGCGTCTCGCCGGGCGTCGGTACGGACCGCGGAATCTCGAGCAACGCCGCGGGAACGTCCGCGTCGAAGCTCGCATGGATCGTGAACGGCAGGCGTCGGTTCGGCCCGAGCGCGTCCTGCACGTCGATACGCCATTCTCCAGAGACGAGCGGCGGCTCACTCTGCGCATCGAGGAGCAGCGTCTCGCGTCCCCAGCTGTGCTCCGCGAACGCAACCTCGGGCACGAAGTCGAGCACCGGTCCGCCAGCGCGGGCATAGATGTCGAGGTCGCTCTCGACGTCCGACAAGTCGATCCGCAGTGCCTTCGCGTCGGGCGGCACGATCAGGCGGAACGAGCGAAAACCCCCGCTCTCGTCATCGAGCCAGCTGCGCACGGGCACGCCGGGCGCGAGCTCCGCATCGACGCGCGCGCGGTGCACTTCGACTTCGAGCGAGATCGCCGCGGCGTCCTGTCGTCGATCGCCGATGCGCGGCCGCTCCAGATACGGCCAGTGC
>JBIKYW010000380.1:0-3904 GCA_044355055.1 Planctomycetota bacterium
GGCTGGGCGGATGCGCCTAGGTTCGATGATCGTTTTGCACGAAATCTGAGCGGCCGCCCTCCGGGCCGCGCCCCGACGGAGCCCCTGCGATGTCCGCGTACCTCCCCAACCTCGACCGCCGCCTCTCCACTCACAGCCACGACTGCGAGCTCGACCACGGGCCCGCATCGGGACATGCGGACGAGGGTGTCGATCGTCCGCGCATCGAGCGCGCGATCCGCGAGCTGCTGCTCGCCATCGGCGAGGATCCCGAGCGCGAGGGTTTGGTCGAGACGCCGATGCGCGCGGCCAAGGCTTGGCGCGACCTGACGGCGGGCTTCCGCGATACGGCCGAGCGCCACCTCGGCAAGCAATTCGAGCACCGCTCGACCGGCGGTCACGACATCGTCGCGGTGCGCGACGTCCAGTTCCACAGCCTGTGCGAGCACCACCTCCTGCCCTTCTTCGGCCGCGCGCACGTCGCCTACCTGCCCGCCAACGATCGCGTGTGCGGTCTGTCGAAGGTCGCTCGCACGGTCGACGTGTTCGCGCGTCGCCTCCAGATGCAGGAGCGCCTCACGGCGCAGATTGCCGACGCGATCGTCGAGCACCTCGATCCGCTCGGCGTCGCGGTGATCCTCGAGGGAGAGCACATGTGCATGCGCATGCGCGGCGCCTCGAAGAGCGAGTCCGACATGCTCACGACCGCATTCCGCGGAGTGTTCGAGACGGACCGTGTCGCGCGTGCGGAGATCACGCAGCTCTTGCTCGCGAGCCGCAATCGGAGCTAGTGGGGCGTGGTTCGGCGTTGGCAGCAGGTGACGCTCGCCCTTGCGGGGATCTACAACCTCGCGTGGGGAACGCTCGTCGTGCTCGCGCCGCGTGCGACGCTCGAGTGGCTCGGGCTCGAAGTCTCCTCGGTGTTGGTCGAACAGCTCTGGGGTTGCATCGGGATGTTCGTGGCCGTGTGGGGCGCCGGGTACTTGGCTGCGGCGCGCGACCCTCTGCGCCACTGGCCCATCGTCATGGTGGGCCTTTTGGGCAAGGTGTTCGGTCCGATCGGGTTCGCGCTGGCGCTCGCCCAAGACGCGCTGCCGATCTCGATGGGCAAGACCCTGCTCACGAACGATCTTGTCTGGTGGATTCCCTTCGCTTGGATCCTGCGCGATGCGCGTCGAGCCGCATTGGAGCGTGCCGCTTGATCGCCCAGAGCAAGGACCGGGTGCGGAACGCGCTCGAAGCGGCGCGAACGCAGCATGGAGAGAGCCTCGCATCGCTCTCGCAGGCCACACCTGTGCTCGCAGTCTTCCTGCGACACTTTGGGTGAACGTTCTGCCGCGAGGCCGTGAGTGACCTCCGTGAGAGGCGCGCGAAAATTGAAGCGCTCGGCACGCGTATCGTGCTCGTGCACCTCGCCAGCGAGGGAGACGCCGCGAAGTTCTTCGCGGACGCGGGGCTCGCGGACCTCGCACGCGTCTCGGATCCGACGAAGGAGCTGTATTCCGCTCTCGAGCTCCGCAGCGGAGGCCCGCTCGCGCTCTTTGGGCCACGCGTTTGGTGGCGCGGCTTCCGAGCGGGCGCACCACGCTGGCTCGGCGGCGCGGGCCACGGCGTCGGCCGCCCGCAGGGCGATCCGCTCCAGATGCCCGGCACCTTTCTGATTCACCGCGGCGAAATCGTGCGAGCCCATCGCCACGTCGACGCCGCGGATCGTCCCGACTATTGCGAGCTCGCTCGCCCGATCGCTGCCAAGGAAACCCAAGGATGAAACTCCTGCGCTACTCGACGTTCTTCCTCTCCGCGCTCGTGGCCGCGTGCAGCTCCTCGCAGAGCGCGGTCGAAGATGCGAGCGCAGCTCCGACGCTGACCGCGCCCCCGGCCGAGCCTGCGCCGCTCCCGGAGATTCCCGGCGGCGTGCAGCGCGTCGGTGGCGACCTCGAAGCGAAGGTCGAGAAGCGTATCGGCCGCGGAGTCGACGGCGCCGACGTGTATGTGTTCGGCGACTGCAACGTGACGACGGCGCTGCCGGAGGGCTACCCCGCTCCGACTCCGCCGGGCGCGATCGAGCTCAAGACGTATCCGCGCGCTCGTCGCGCGGAGGTGACCGGCAACACGAACCCGGACCTAGGCATGTTCTTCGGGTTCTGGCCGCTCTTCCAGCACATCAAGCGCAACGAGATCGCGATGACGTCGCCCGTGGAGATGGACTATCGCGGCTTCGACAACCGCGGGCGGCTCTCGACGCGCGGCTGGACCATGTCGTTCCTCTACCGCGAGCCCGAGATGGGCTCGACGGGCAGCGACGGCGACGTCGCGATCTCGGATCGCTCGCCGGTCGTGGTGATTTCGATGGGCAAGAAGGGGCCGTACTTCTTCGACCGCGCTGATTCGACGGCACAGGATCTCGTGAAGTGGGTCGAGGCGAGCAGCGAGTGGGAGGTCGCCGGTGCTCCGCGCGCGCTCTACTACAACGGTCCGGATCAGGACAACGCGGACAAGTGGTCGGAGATCCAAGTGCCGATCCGCAAGCGCGCCAAGTGACGCGAGGCAGCACTCGATGGACACCGTAGCTCTCCTCCCGTACGCGCACGTTGCGGCGACTGGCGTGATGGTGGGCGTGATCTGGTTCTGCCAGCTCGTGCACTATCCCCTGCTCGCGCTCGTGAGCGAGGGTACGTGGGGGAAGTACGAGGTTGCGCACTGCAACCGCATCACCGCGATCGTGGGTCCAGCGATGGCCGTCGAGGCCGTGTCCGCGGCGGCGCTGTGTGCTCCGGGCATCTGGTGGGAAGGCACGCCTTGGACCGCGTGGGCGAGCCTCGCTCTGCTCGGCGTGATTTGGGCCAGCACCGCCTTCCTGCAGGTGCCGCTGCACGCCAAGCTCGGCCACGGCCGAGACGAAGCGGCGCTGCGCAAGCTCGTCTCCACGAATTGGATCCGCACGGCGGCGTGGAGTGCGCGCCTGCCGCTCGCGCTGATGCTGTTGCCGAGCTGAGTCGCGGGGCGGCGCGGGCTCTAGTAGCCTTGCGGCCATGCTCTTCGCGGCCCTCTTGTTCGTGTGCGTCTCCGGCGACAAGGCCGGCAAGTTCGACCCCGAAGTCACGCGCGTGGACATCGAGCGCACGGTGGCCTACTTGGCCTCGGACGAGCTCGAGGGGCGAGACACAGGCAGCGCCGGCGCCGAGAAGGCGGCGAAGTTCCTCGCGAATGCGCTCGCGCGCGCGGGCGTCGAGCCCGCGGGCGACGACGGGAAGTGGCTGCAGAAGGTCCCGATCACGCGCACGACGTTCCGCGAAGTTCCCAAGCTGTCGGTGTGGACCGAGGACGGCAAGGAGCGCGCGTGCGTTGCGGGCGTCGACTTCGACTGGTTTTCGGGGGCTCCGGGCACGAAGCGGTTGCGTACGCGCGTCGTGACGAACGACGAGCAGATGCTCCCGTTCGCCGACGACGAGGTGGCGCTCTTCCTCGATGGTTCGATGCAAGATCGCCGTCGCTGGCTCTCGGCCACGAAGGGCGTCGGCTTCGGGCTGATCATCACGCCCGGCAGCGAAAAGCCCGGCACGAAGCCGATGGAGACGCCTCCGCGCGAGTCGAAGGCCGCGGGCAGGCCCGAGGAGCAGCCGACCGGGCAGTTGCGGCTGCACGGCGAAGTGCTCGCGCTCCTGCGCGCGGGCAAGCTCAAGGCGGTGCGCGTGTACGCGAGCGTGGAGCGCGTCGAGCTCCCAGCGTTCAACGTGATCGGCCGCATCCGCGGCGCGGGGACGGCGGACAAGCCCGAGCTCGCGCAGGAATGCGTCGTGTTCAGCGCTCACTACGACCACATCGGCGTCGGGAAAGCCGTGCCGGGCAAGGACGCGGACACGATCCGCAACGGCGCGGATGACGACGCGTCGGGCTGTGCGGCGGTAATCGAGGTCGCGGAGGC
>JBIKYW010000381.1:0-3879 GCA_044355055.1 Planctomycetota bacterium
TCCCTCGCTTCGCTCACGCTGCAAGCTGGCGGCATTCCGATCGACGGCGCGTGGGACGCCGAGCTCGCGGGCGACGGCCGCTTCCTCTGGCTCTCCAACGTCACCGCCAAGTCGATCCAGCCGCTGACGATCGACCCGGTCACCGGCATTCCGGCGCCGTCCGGACTGCCCTACGTGTCGGCCTCGGCTCCATTCTGGATGCAGAGCTCGCGCGACGGGCGTTTCCTGTACGTCAACTGCCGCGCGAACAGCCGCATCCAAGTGTTCGCCGTGAACCCGCTCGACGGCGCGCTGACCCTCGTCGAAGCGGAGCTCACGGCCTCTCAGCCTTCGCGGCTCGCGCTCTCGCCGAGCGGAGAGTTCCTGTACGCCACCATCGCGAGCGATAGCACGATCCGGACCTACTCCGTCGATGCGAATAGCGGCGCGCTCACCCAAGTCGCGACCACTCCGACGGGACAGCGCCCCGAATCCCTCGTGTTCGACGCACAGGGCCGCTACCTCTACGTTGCGACGGGCATCGGCGACGAGGTCGAGATCTTCCGCGTCGACAGTACGACGGGCAGCCTGCTGCGCGAGGACGCGCTGCGGACGCGCGAGGCGCCGTTCACGCTCGCCGTCGTGCCCGGCTCCGCTCCGCTGCGCGTGGCCTCGCCATTCGCCTACGTCGCCACCCTCGGCGCGCAGGACGCCGCGGTGTTTGCCGTCGACGCCACGTCGGGTGCGCTCGCTCCCCTCTCGTTGCCAACTCCGGTCGCAGGAAGCCAACCGCAGTCCATCGCTCTGCATCCTTCGACGCGCTGGCTCGCATCGGCACGCACGATGGCCAACGCGGTCGCGCTGACCGAGCTCTCTACCGCCTCGGGGTTGCCCACGCAGACCGAGAGCCTCACCGCGGTAGGAAGCGAGCCCATCTCGCTCGCGTTCGACCCCGCGGGGCGTCGCCTCTTCGTACTCCACCGCGCGGGCGGCGAGGTGCGCTCGTTCGACTTCGACGAAACCTCGGGCAGCTTGACGTTCTCGAGCGGGCTGCACATCGACTCCGGGTGCCGCTCGATCGCAGTCGATCCCTCCGGCCGGTTCGCTTACGTTGCGAATCCGTTGACCAACGAGGTGCTGACTCTCTCGATCGACCTAGCGAGTGGCGCTCTCACCCAAGTCGGCCCCGCCAAGCCGCTCGACGGAGCACCGACCGCGATCCTCGTCACGCCCAACGGCCGCTACCTGCTCGCCACGGCGGCGTCCAAGGGACGGATCGCCCTCTACTCCATCGCCGCACTCGACGGCACGCTGACTCTCATCAACTCGCGCCTCGCGGGCACCCATCCCGTCGCGATCACCTCCGATCCGATCGGTCGCTTCGTGTACGTGTGCAGCACGGACACGAACGGCACGGGCGACGTCTCGGTGTTCCAAGTGGCACCCAACGCAGTGCTCACGGGCTTCATGACCCGCCTCGGAGAGGTCAGCGCCGGTTCCCAGCCCCTCCAAGCCGCGATCGGAGCCGACGGAGCCCAGCTTTACGTGGCCAATCAGGGCTCTGCTTCGATCACCCGCTTCACGCTCGACACGACGAGCGGCATGCCTACCGCGCCTTCGAACACCGCGCTCCCGTCCGCGCCTCAGGCCATCACGCTCGGCGCGCGTCTCTCGTCCACGCAACCCTGAGCGCGCGCGAGTGCGCCCTACTCTTCGAGCAGGGCGAGCGAGCGCGCCGTGCCGCACTCGAGCAGCGCGGCGCGTGCGCGCTCCCGCACACTCTCGCACGGCGCAGACTCGCCGAGCTCGTCGAGTACCGGTGCGAGGACGTCGAGGAGTTCCGGACGCGACACGAGCTCGTGGAGCGCCGACATCGAGCTGTCGCACTCCTCGCCGAGGCCGATGCCGCGAAGCTCGGGCACCCGCGTGCTGAGCCACTCCGCACGCAGGCTCTGCCAGTCGCGCCACGTCTGAGTGTCCCCTCCGAGGTCCTTGCCGGCGCAAGCTCGGAGGGCATCGCGAGCCGCAGCGTGGACGAGGGGATCGACATCGTCGAGGCACTCGACCAAGCGCTCCAAGGAGCTGCCGTCGCGTGCGTTGCCGAGGACGGCGCAGGCCGCGCGGCGCGTGCGCGGTTCCTCCGCATCGAGAGCCGCGCGAACGGCATCGAGCGCACGTTCCCCCAGCGCCGAACGAGCTTTGCAATTCGGATGCGCCAGCGCCGTGAGGATCTCGGCGTCGAGCTCGACGCTGCGACCGAGGCACCGCGCGGCCAGCGCGGGCCCGCGAGCAGAGCTCGACTGCGCGCAGCCGCGCACGAACGCCATGGCGAGCTCTTCGCCGAGCTTCGCACACTGCTCGATCAGGCTCTTCTCCGTGGCGTGAGTGGTCAAGAGCGCCGTCGCGACGGCCTGCTCGACCGGCTCGGCGACGTAGCCCCTGCGCAACTCGACAGGCTCGAGCTTGCGCGCAAGTTGAAGCACCGTCGGCAGCGCCGACTCGTCCCCCAGCGAACCCGCCAGTTCGATCAGAACTCGCAGCTCGTCGCGCGCGGTCGCTCCGCACGCGAGCAGTGTCTCCGCCCGCAAGCGCGGCTCGTAGCGCGACCAAGCATCGCGGAGCGCTGCCTGTCGAACGTCTTCCGTCGCTGCAGCATCCCCGTCGGGCCACTCGCCGGTTCCAAGAATGCCCGCTAGAAGCGCAGGCAGCACTCCGGGCCCGAGCGCGACGGTCGCATCTGCGAGCGATCGCACCGGCATCCCTCGCGCGCCGGCGAGGAGCTCCTCGACGGCGACTCGTGGGTGCGCAACGGTGGTCACCGCTGCCGGAGCACGCCGCGGCAGGAGCTCTTCGCTCGAAGCGACCCTCTCCGTCGCCTCGGGCTCCGAAGGCTCGATCACTTCCGCTAGGACGGCGCTGTCGACGGACTCACTCCCCGCAATGGGAGTCGTCGAGCTCCCACTCTCGGGGCTCGGTTCTTCGATCGCGGGAGTCGGAGCGCTGCTCCGGTGCGCCCGACGCGGAACCGCGATCACGGCGAGTGCCGTGAAGGCGCTCGCAGCGAGGAGCGAGCCCCATGCGAATCTAGCTTGGAGTGCACTCACGGAGCCGCCACCGTGCGCCACGACACGACGCTCCAGTCGACTTCGCCCGGAGTCGCCGACGGCAATCCGGGCAGCGTGATCGCACCGCTGGCGATGCGCCCGTCGAAGTTCACGGTGAGCTTCGAGTGCTGGTTGCCGAAGTCGCGGTTGATGCGGACGTGGTTGCCCGCGGTCATGTTGCCATTGACGGTCACGCGTGCCGAGCCGCTGGCCGACAGGTTGTTGTCGAGGAAGTTGTTCTCGGCGTACATGAACGAGTCCATGCGCTCGAGCGTGCCGAAGCTCGGATCCCCGAAGTAGATGTTGCCGGTGTTGGCCGTCGTCGGGTCTTTCATCGCGATCAGAGCCAGCGCACCGGTCGTGGCGTTCTGATACAGGATGTTGTCGGAGATGTAGATGTTCCCGCGGACTACGAAGGTCGCGCGCACCGGATCCGTTCCGCTGTTGTAGAGCGTGAACGAGAAGATGTTGTTGTTGTGGATCCAGAGATTGCCGTCGATGTAGTAGACCTTGTTGCTCGCGTTGGATCCGGGATTCCCATCGTGCCCAGCGAGCGTGATGCGCGTTCCGTTCGCGGGCAGGACCGTCGAGCTCGTGCTCACGTTCTCGTACGGATCTTCGAGGAAGTAGTCGTCCTTGGGCGTCGAGGCGGTGTTCGAGGACCGGTCGCTCGGATTCTTGCGGAAGATGTGCGCCGGGCTCGACTCGGCCACCTGCCACGCCTTTCCGCCCAAGGTCGAATGGGACTTGTACGTCGCCGACGCAAACAGCGAGTTCACGTTGTAGTGCGCGGTCG
>JBIKYW010000382.1:0-3864 GCA_044355055.1 Planctomycetota bacterium
GAGCGTCTCGAGCTGCGCCTGCCAGCTCGCGTCCCACTCGACCTCGGCGCAGTAGGTGAACGAATCGCCGAAGCTCGTGATGCGCAGCGTGCCCGGCGCGGGCTGCGGCGGGTAGTCGCGCGAGCCGCGGGCGCCGATCGAGTTGAAGGCGCGGCGTAGCTCGCCCGCCGACACGGGCAAGTTGCGCCAGCCGAGCTCGGGATCGAACGGCGTTGCGACGCCTTCGCCCTTGCGGCGCAGTTCCTCGCCCCAAAATCGCACGTCCGCCCACTGCTTCGGCGACAGCGTGGTCGCATGGGGCGGCAGCGCGCGCCCGAAGAGCTCGCCCTCGGCTAAGAGCCACGGCCCGACCGCGAAGTCGATCGCGAGCAGTGCCGCGAGGCCGAGCCCGAAGGCGCGGGCCACTCTGCGAGCGCGGGAGTGCGGCGGGGGCGCGTCCATAGGAGAAATGCTGGCGGATCCAGCCCGTCGCCGCCATGGGAACTCGGGCGGGGGGCGCGTGGCTATACTCTCCGCCCTTCAAGTCTGTCCCACACCCCCGGAGTTGCCATGCGCGAGAACATCGTCTTCAGCGAACAGGCCAAGGAACTGGCGGCCAAGGCACGCGAGATCGCGGAGAAGCACGTCCGCCCCAACGCGGCCAAGTACGACAAGCTGCAGCAGTACAACTACGACGCGGCGAAGGCGGTCGCGGAGGCGGGGCTCTTCAAGACCTTCATTCCCAAGCAGTACGGCGGCCACGGCGCGGGCATCCTCGCGCTGGCGATGGTGACGGAAGAGCTCGCCAAGGCGGACTCGGGCTTCGGTGTGGCCTTCGCGGTGAACGCGCTCGGCTCGTTCCCGATCATCTTGGGTGGCACCGAAGAGCAGAAGCAGAAGTGGCTGCCGCAGATCGCGCGCGGCGAGAAGTTCGTCGCGTTCTGCCTGAGCGAGAAGTTCGCGGGCTCCGACGCGAGCGGCCTCGCGGTGACGGCGGTCGAAGACGGCGACCACTACGTGATCCGCGGGGAGAAGAAGTGGACCACCAACGGCGGCGTCGCCGACATTTACTCGGTGTTCTGCGTGACGGATCCGACTTCCAAGTCGCGCCGCATCAGCGCGATCGTGGTCGAGAAGGGCACCCCCGGCTTCTCGGTCAAGAAGGTCGAGGACAAGATGGGCATCCGCACGGTGCCCGTGGTCGAGACGCACTTCGACAACGTGCGCGTGCCGAAGTTCAACCTGATCGGCGGGCGCCCGGGCATGGGCTTCACCCACGCGATGCAGACGCTGGACTGCGCGCGTCCGGGCGTCGCGGCGCAGGCCGTCGGTGCGGCTCAGGGCGCGCTCGACCTCGCGCTCGTCTATGCCAGCCGTCGGCGCCAGTTCGACGCGCCGATCTCGAGCTTCCAGATGGTCCAGAAGATGCTCGCGGACATGGCGATGAAGACCGAGGCTGCGCGCTGGCTGGTCTACGCCACGGCGGCAGCGGTCGACGCCGGCCGCAAGGACACGACCAAGATGGCGGCGATGTCCAAGTGCTTCGCCACGGACACCGCCATGGAGGTCGCCACCGACGCGGTGCAGATCTTCGGCGGCTATGGCTTCATGGAGGACTACCCGATCGCCAAGTGCTTCCGCGACGCCAAGATCCTCCAGATCTATGAGGGCACCAATCAGGTCCAGCGCATGGTCATCGCGCGCAACCTCGTGAAGGAAGTGAACGACCTCGCGCACCTCGTGCCGTACATCCCCGGCGAGGTCCAGCAGACCTACACGAACGGTGGCACCATCACGGCCGAGACCCAGCAGGGCGTCCCCGCCAAGGTCTGAAGGCCTGCCGCGGCTCGCGCCGCGCGCATCGAGGGCAAACCGCCCCGTCGGCTCCAGCGAGTCGGCGGGGCGGTTCTCTTTCCGTAGGCGAAAGCGCGCACCGACGGAAATGTTTCACACTAGGAAAGTGGCCATTTTGGCACCACGATGCACTTTCTGGCATGGAAACGTCTTTCACCCTTGCTGTGGACGTTTTGCGGTGCATTCCGTTGCTGTGCAGGATCTGACGTAAGTGTCTGTCAGATAAAGAACTCGTCGGATTTTGGCGCTGGGCTCGGATCCGAAGCGAAGCTTGGCCCGAATCGTGCATAGGACGTTTCCTCGCCACCGAAAGGTGTCCGGGGTGACTAACGTGAACGTGAGGCTGTGCGTAGAAGCTCTGGTGGGGCCTCCATCGCCCGCTCCTAAGGGTGGGGGGAGACCCGACGAGGCTGAACACGAAGGCAACCAACGTTCTCGCCCTTGTCACGAACGCTTGAAGACGCCCTCTCGGCTTCCTCAGACGCCTCTCGGCCCTGCGGAGCCCGTCCCGAGCAGAAAGGCAGAGGAGCCATGACCAAGATCCTGACCCACGCCCAACTCGATGCGAAGCTCGACCGCCTAGCGGACAAGGCCCTCGTGGCCTACGCCGAGCAGCAGCCGGACACGTTTGTGGACGAAGCCCGAACGCTCGCGGCGGCACTCGACCGTCGAGGGGTCGCACTCGAGGTCGCCGACCCCCACAGCTGGCGCGTGCCCGTGAAGCAGGGCAGCTCGGGCCAGCGCCTGCCGCTGCGCCAGCAGTTCCGGGCGGAGGTCGACTCGATCGTGCCGCTCGACCGCGACGCCGAGCAGCGCCTCGCGCGCCGCATCGAGTTCGCCCGCATCCGGCTCGAAAAGGCCTTGGAGGAGACCGGCGTGTCTCCTGAGCGCCTGCCCAAGCGGGTCGGCGGGGTGAGTATGAACTCGCCGGACGCGATGGGCAGCTGCTCGCTGCCTGCGCGCGTGTGCCGCCGCTGGTTCGAGCTCCACGCCCTGCGCACCGAGATGGTCGAGCGCAACCTGTGGCTCGTCGGCGTCAACGTCGAGCGCTACTCGCACACCTCGGCCAGTCAGGCCGACCTGATCCAAGAGGGCTCGGCCGCGCTCTTCCGCGCGGTCGATGGCTTCGACTGGCGCCGCGGCCTCCTCTTCCGCACCTACGCGGTCCACTGGCTCAACCAGGCCTTCCGCAGCTACCTCTACAACTTCTCGAACACCGTGCGCGTGCCGGTGTACCTCCAGAAGGCGCTCAAGCACGTCAACGACGCCAAGGCCTCGCTCGGCGATCACAACGCCGGGTCGGCCGCGATTGCGGACGAGGCGGGCATGAACGAGCACTTGGTCGAGTCGGCGATGGGCGCGGTGCGCTCGATCCGCTCTCTCGACGCGGGGCTCGACGACGAGGAGGGCGGCCGCCTGCGCGACTTCCTCCCCGCGCCGCAGGACGAGGAGGGTCCCTACAGCCCCGCGCTGGAGGAGCACACTTTGGCGGGCAGCATCGAGGACGCCCTCGCGGGCCTCTCCGAGCGCGAGCGTCTGGTCATCGAGCGCCGCTTCGGCATCAACCAGCCGCGCGAGCACACGCTCGCCGAGGTCGCCGACGAGCTCGGCGTCAGCTTGGAGCGCGTGCGCCAAATCCAGGTTCGCGCGCTCGGCAAGCTGCGCACCCCGAACCTGCGCAAGGTCGTCGACCCGTTCCTCAACTAGGCGGATCCGAGCCTCTGGCCGTACTTCCGAGCCCCCGCTCCCCCTCTCGGTGGAGCGGGGGCTCGGCTTCTTGGGGCCCGGCTTCTTGGGGGCGGGCGGGCGCGGGGCTGGCGGGCGTAAGCCGCAGATGGGAAGTCGTTTAGGGCGATCTGCCCCTCCTCGGCGGGTGCCGAATTCGGGAAGTTCGGGAACGGCCGTCTGGGAACGGCGCTCTGCTCCCTTTCCTGCGCGTGTCAACACGTCGGGACGAACTCCGCCCAGCGTGCGGGCGGGGTTTGCTCAGGACCCCGTCGCGCATGGCTCCCCCCCTCATGAACTCCACCT
>JBIKYW010000383.1:0-3860 GCA_044355055.1 Planctomycetota bacterium
GTTCTTTCTCAAAGCGAGTTCGTCCGAGCGCGCGCGACGCCGCGCGCTCGAATTGGGCACCCCCGAGGATGTGGAGCGCATCCGCGAGGAGATCGAGCGGCGCGACCTGCTCGACTCGACCCGCGCAGTTTCGCCGCTGCACGTCGGACCGGGCGTGCGCGAGATCGACACGGACGGCAAGAGCGCCGAGGAAGTGCTCGCGCTGCTCGTGTCGCTGATCGGAGCGCCCCGCACGTGAGCGAGACGCCGTCGATCCTCACGCACGCGACGCCGGGCTACCGCTTCGCGCAGTGGAGCACGTGGGCCTTCGGCGCCGTCTGGTTCCGCGAGAGCTTCACCGGCCGCGAGCACCTGCCCCGCGCGGGCGGCGTGGTCGTGGTGAGCAACCACCAGTCGTTCCTCGACATCCCCGTGCTGAGCCACGCGATCCCGCGCCACGTGTCGTTCGTCGCGCGCGACTCGCTGGCGAACTTCAAGCCGCTCGCGTGGCTGATGCGCACCTGCGGCGCCGTGCTGATCAAGCGCGGAGCCCCCGACCGCGCCGCCCTGCGCGAGATGGTGGCGCACTTGGAGCAGGGCGACTGCCTCGTGATCTTCCCCGAGGGCACACGCACGAGCGACGGCCGCGTGCAGGAGTTCAAGGCCGGAGCACTGCTCGCTGCGCGCATGGCGAAGGTGCCGCTGGTCCCCTGCGCGATCCGCGGCTCCTTCGAGGCGCTGCCCAAGCGCGCGCTGTTCCCGCGCCCGCGCAAGATCCGCGTGCAGTTTGGCACTCCGATCGACTCGACCCTGCCCGACGCGCTCGAGCGCGCGCAGGCCGCAGTCTCTGGGATGGCCGGAGACGGCCGCGCCTAGAGCGAGGCTTCCCGCGCCCGAGCGACGAACTCCCACACCCCGAGCAACCCCGCCGCACGTGCGACGGGGGCAACTACCTGAAAACCCAGTTTTCTTTCCCCGTCCCCAAGGACCCTTTTTTCATGGCTCTCGCCTCCCGCAGGATCAAGCAGTACGACATCGACCCCGCCGAGCTCGACCGTCAGGTCGCAGCCGCGATGGGCGCTGTCAGCGACGAACAGCTCTCGGCCCAGCTGCACTCGTCGGTCAAGGACATCGCCACCGGCCAGATCGTCAAGGCCGTGGTCGACTCGGTCGACGACCGCACCGGCATGGTCGTCATGGACATCGGCGGAAAG
This sequence comes from Planctomycetota bacterium, assembly GCA_044355055.1. Classification (GTDB taxonomy): domain Bacteria; phylum Planctomycetota; class UBA1135; order UBA1135; genus F1-120-MAGs118. The sequence goes on from JBIKYW010000383.1 coordinate 1,194, forward strand.
AGCGAAGGCTCGATCCCGCTCGCCGAGTTCGGCGAGACGCTGCCCCAGAAGGGCGAGACCTACGAGGTCTTCTACGACGGTCTCGACGAGAACGACACCGCGGTGCTCTCGAAGAAGCGCGCCGATCGTCTGCGCGCGTGGGAGCGCGTCAGCCAGAAGTACAAGGAAGGCGACGAGATCCAGGGCATCTGCCAGCGCAAGATCAAGGGCGGTCTGCTCGTCGACGTCGAAGGCGTCAACGTGTTCCTGCCCGCGAGCCAGGTCAACCTGCGCCGCACGCACGACATCTCGGACTTCCTGGGCGAGCCGGTGCGCGCGCGCATCATCAAGATCGACCAGGAGCGGATGAACATCGTCATCTCGCGCCGCAAGCTGCTCGAAGAAGAGCGCCAGAAGCAGAAGGAATTCCTGCTCTCCGACATCCAAGAGGGTCAGGTCCGCAAGGGCGTCGTGAAGAACATCGCCGACTTCGGCGTGTTCGTCGACCTCGGCGGCATCGACGGCCTCTTGCACATCACCGACATGACCTGGGGTCGCATCAACCACCCCAGCGAAATGGTCGCCCTCGATCAGGAGATCGAGATCAAGGTGCTGCGCGTCGACACCGAGCGCGAGCGCATCGCGCTGGGCCTCAAGCAAAAGCAGGCGAGCCCCTGGGAGGGCATCGAGTCGCGCTACCCCGTCAACAGCAAGCACGTCGGCGAGGTCGTGAACATCATGTCCTACGGCGCCTTCGTGAAGCTCGAAGACGGCGTCGAGGGCCTCGTGCACATCTCCGAGATGAGCTGGACGCGCCGCATCAACCACCCCAGCGAGCTCGTGAAGTCGGGCGACAAGGTGGAGGTCGTGGTGCTCGAGTACAACAAGGAGAAGCAGGAGATCTCGCTCGGCATGAAGCAGGCCGAGACGAACCCCTGGGATCTGGTCGAGCAGCACTACCCGGTCGGCACGGTCATCGAAGGCTCGGTGCGCAACCTCACCTCCTACGGCGCGTTCGTGGAGATCGAGGAAGGCATCGACGGCCTCCTGCACGTCTCGGACATGTCGTGGACCAAGAAGATCACGCACCCCTCCGAGATGGTGAAGAAGGGCGACAAGCTGCGCTGCGTCGTGCTCAGCGTCGATACGCAGAAGAAGCGCATCGCGCTCGGCTACAAGCAGCTCTCCAACGACCCGTGGATGGACCACATCCCGAACAACTACCACGTCGGCGACCTGCTCTCGGGTCACGTCACGAAGATCACCAACTTCGGTGCCTTCGTGAAGCTCGAGGACGACCTCGAGGGCCTGCTGCACATCAGCGAGCTCTCGGACCACAAGATCCAGAGCCCCGAGGACGTCGTCCGTCCGGGCATGAAGATCGAAGTGCGCGTCATCCGCGTCGACACGGAAGAGCGCAAGATCGGCCTGTCCTTCGTCCACGCGGACTTCGAGGAGAACAAGCCGCTCTTCGAGCAGATCGAAAAGGACAAGCTCAACCCCAAGCCGGCCGAAGGCTCGCAACCGGCCTGATTCCTCGGGCTAGGATGGGGGCGTGAAGCGCGCCCCCGTCCTCGCCGCGATCCTAGCCGCCCTGCTCGCATCCTGTGCGACGCAGGGCGGCGTCGTTTCCGCGGCGGCGCTCGCGCACCTCGACACGGCCGAGCGGCTCGAGCGCGAGGGCGACCTGCGCGGTTCCCGGACCGAGTTGGAGTTCGCTCGGTCCCTCGCGGGGACGAGCGTGCTGCCGCAGCGCGCGACGCGGCTCGACCTCGCGCTCGCGCGGACCGAGCTCGCGCCGTTCGAGGCGCTCTTCACCGAGCTCAACCTCGCACTGGAAGAGCGCGAGCACGAGGCCGCAGAGCGACTGCTCGTGCGTGCGGAGCAACTGCAGCCCTTCGGTGCCGCCGCGGCGCGGGTCACGGCCTACCGCAACATCGTCGACGCGCGGCGTACCGCGGAGTCACTCGGGCTCGCGCTCGTCGCGACCCCGACCGACAACGAGGGCGAGTACCGCATCTCGCTGCGGGCGCGCCATGAGCTCGGCGAGACCGTGCGACTGCGCTGCTCGGGCAGCGCCCTCAAGTTCCTCTCCGTCGGCGTGAGCGAGACCGGCATCGAAAGCCGCGCGCGACGCCGCGTGCTCACCGACGCGCTCGCCGACCTCGAGCTCCCAAGCGGTGAGGAAGTCACCGCGCCGCTCGGCACGTTCTACGTGCCCTCGCGCGGCCTCGTCGCCGCACGCGCGCGTTGGTCGCTCGCGACGCTCGGGGGAACCCTGCTGCGCGGAGAGCGCGAGCTGCCGGCCAACAGCTTCGAGGCCGCCGAGTGCGAAGTGCTGCGCCTCGACCCGCGCCTGCCGTCGGGCGAGGTCGAGCCCGAAGAGTTCGTGCGCTACGTCGAGCGCGGTGCGCCCAGCTTGCCGGCGCTGCTCGAGCGCGCGGCGCGGCTCGCGCCAACTCGACGCGAGGAAGCCTTGCGGCGCGCGACGCCTGCGCTCCTGCGCTACATCGAGCCGGAACTCGAGCGCGTCGCTCCTGCACTGCGCTGGCTCAGCGGCCTCGACGAGCCGCCCGCGGATGCCCGCGAGTGGCGCGCGTGGCTGGAGTCGCGCGAGCGGCGGGGCGATCCCGAGCGCCCGAAGCTCGACTTGCCGCGCGCCGATCGCCAATCTGTGGGGCTCGGAAG